>JACZUR010000178.1 GCA_022573095.1 Gemmatimonadota bacterium
TGAGGAGTACCATCTCGTAGAGGTTGATAAGTGCCCTGAGTGCGGTGGTATCTGGTTCGACGCGGGTGAAGCAGAACAGCTGATCGAGAAACACGATAACCCAGCCGTGTCGAGTTTCTTTAAGTCCATGTTCAGCGGTGTCCGCAGCAGCAAAGCGGAGGGGTGAGGGGGGAGGGGGGAGGGGTAAGGACGTGAAGGCGACTTTTGGAGCAGGCTGTTTTTGGGGAGTAGAGGCCGCTTTTCGGCAGGTCAAAGGTGTGCTCGCCACCCAGGTTGGGTACTGTGGTGGAAACACCGAGAACCCGACCTATGAAGATGTATGTACCGGCAAGACCGGGCACGCCGAAGTGGTCGAGGTGCAATACGATCCCGACCTCACTTTGTACGATGCGCTACTCGAAGTGTTCTGGAACAATCACGATCCGACGACTCTTGACAGACAGGGTCCGGACGTGGGAACGCAGTATCGGTCGGCGATCTTTTTTCACGATGAAGAACAGCAAGCCGCGGCGCGTGCTTCGCTGGAAAAGATGGACGGTTCCGGTCAGTTCACGGATGCGATTGTCACCCAGATCGAGCCCGCGCAGGAATTCTACCGGGCGGAGGAATATCACCAGCAGTACCTGGAGAAGCGCGGCCTCGCAAGTTGTTCCATCCCGAGCAATTGATCCCATACCAATTCCGGTTCGTGGATTTCTCCTGGATCGATCAGTGAGCCACGAAACGCACTATCGCAAACTCGAGCGCATGTACTATTCAGCGCCGACGAACGAATATTTTGCCCCGAAACTTACGGTGAGCGAGGGAAAGAGCGTCGTTGAAATCGCAGTCAGAGACGATTTCATGCACGGCGCCGGCAGTGTCCACGGATGTTTCTACTTCAAGGCGATGGACGATGCGGCGTTCTTCGCCGTGAGCTCACTGGTTGCGGATGAGTTTGTACTTACGGCGTCGTTCAATCTCTACCTGACCAGGCCGGTGGCGGAGGGAACGCTCCGAGCCGAAGGCGAGGTAGTTCATCAGTCCCGAAGGTTGTTTGTGGCAGAAGCGCGGCTCATGAATGATGATGGGAAGGAGTTGGGGCGAGGGTCGGGAACGTACATGAGGAGCCGAATGCCTTTGTCTGCTGAGATGGGGTATCGGTAGCTGATTTGCTGTGTCTCGGACGCGCTCTGGTGACCTGGCTTTCTGACGAAAGGTCTCATCGAATAGGTCACATTAATGGAGGTTCTCGATGAACCCGTCGAACCAGACAAATTTCCGCGCGGCGCTGATCGCCACACTTCTCGCCTTCAGCCCGAGTGTTGGAGTCGCACAGTATATCTCCATCAAGACAGTCCCCGTTGCAGCAGGTGACCAGTTCTTCGTATATCCGTCCGAGAATTTCGGGATGGCGGGTGTCACGATTGCTCTTGACGATCGCCTCCTTGATCCGTTCGTCAACCCAGCGATGGGTTCTCGGTTGGATGGGAGCTATGTGCTTGCCAGCCCGACCTTCTACAGTATATCGAATCGTGGAGGCGCGAGTCGGTCACTTCCGTTTGCCGCGATATTTGGATCCGATTCATGGTTCGGGGGAGTGTCTTTAGCGATGCAACAGCTGGAGGCTCCCGAAGATCAGTTCGGCTTTGCTCCGTTTTTTAGGGCGCCTTCACAGCAACTGTTGAGTGAGAAAGCGGCCAACAATACGTATGCGTTTGGCATGATAGGCAGGAAGATTCCGGGCAGCGGGGTCTCGGTCGGCGGAAGTTTTTCGTGGTCCAACCTAAATGCGGTGGACGGTGTGGATCTTCTCTACGCACTTAGCGACGGCATCGAACAGTTCGGCCATGCGGTTGACTTTCGCTTGGGGCTGCTGAGTGAGTTCGCAGGTGGTAGATCTTTGCAGGCAGTTGCGTTGCATAATCGCTTTGGCATGACCCACAACGTCAGCTATCTCGACTGGGTAGTAGATGACCAAACGGGAATCTGGACTGTGGTGGAGCGGATTGAACGCAATCTGGATCAGACGAATACATGGGGTTTGCACCTCAACTACGATCAACCGCTACGAGGTGAGGGATGGCGCATCGGGGGAATAGTGACGGGCAATTATAAATCTCACCCCAAGATCCCGAACTACGAGTTGATGAATATCCCGCGAGATCCGGGGAATTCTGTGGCAACGAACTTTGGTGTAGGTATTTCGCGGCAGCGGGGTCCGGTTAGTTTCGGTATGGACCTTATATACGAACCAATTTGGAGTGATACGTGGGCTGTCGCGGATGCAGACACCTCCACGGCGAGCGGGGGTAGACTTGCGGCCGGGGCTAAGACAGTCGAGAACGACTTCGTCTTCTCAAACGCTGTGATGAGAATCGGAGTGGGGAGGGAAGTGGAGAGTTTCGGTTTTCAGTTGGGCCTACAGGTGAAACAGTTCAGTTATCGGCTGCACCAGATTGACCGTATTGCGGAAACCGAGAGGGTTCAGAGAGAGAGTTGGATGGAATGGACGCCGACCTGGGGTCTGAGTCTGCGGTATCCGGAGTTCGAGATTCGGTATGCCGGTTCGGCGACCAGTGGTACCGGCCGGCCGGGTGTGGTGTGGGAGGGAGCTCGGGTTTCAGCTGCACTTGAATCCGGCGATATCGTGCTTGCTCCGGAGGATCCGCTTACGCTTCAAGACGCGATGGTTGTGACTCATCGAGTGTCGGTTTCTATCCCGATACGATAGGACGGACGTCTACATCCCGATTGGTTGATTCGCTCTACCGGAGAGTGAGTTGTGTGTGAGCTAGGAGGCTGGTGCCTGTGAATTACAAAGTAAACAAGCCCGACGAAGAGTGGAGGCGGCTGCTTACTCCCGCGGAGTACTCAGTCTGCCGCGAGAAGGGTACCGAGCCGGCGTTCTCGGGCGAGTATTGGGACAGCAAGGATTCTGGAACATATAAGTGCCGCTGCTGCGGGGAGGAGCTGTTTCGCTCTGACGCCAAGTTCGATTCCGGAACCGGGTGGCCGAGTTTCTTTGAAAGCGTGGACGAGCAGAAGATCGAGTTGTCCGATGACCTGAGTCACGGAACGGCGAGGGTGGAGGTGTCTTGCCGGGCTTGCGGAGCGCATCTTGGTCACGTATTCGATGACGGCCCGGCTCCTACAGGGAAGCGCTATTGTGTTAACTCGGTGGCTTTGAAACTCGATGTAGACGAGTAAAGAAGCCCAGAAAACTGATACTCTGCTGACCCGCTGACCCACCGACCCACCGACCCTCTAACCCTCTAACCCTCTAACCCTCCATACTGTCGTGAAATGTCGTCAACTCCACGATCTTCAGTTTGCGGACGCCCATCGGTAAATTGATGACTACTTTGTCACCGACTTTGCAGTTGAGCAGGCCGTGGCCCAGCGGCGAAGCAATGGATACATCCCCGCGATCCAGATCCATGGCATCCGGTACGACCAGCTCGTACGTTTCTTTCTCTTTGGTGGCCATGTCCTGCACAACGACGGTCGAACCGAAGCCGACTCTGTCCCCGGGTATCTCAGACAGATCGATCTGGGCCAGCTGTCCCAGGCGCATCCTCAACTGGTTCAGTCGCGCGCCGATGAACTGTTGGCGCTCGATGGCTGCATGGTAATCCCCGTTCTCGCGCAGGTCGCCGAGTTCGAGGGCTTTCTCGAGCGTCGCGGGCAGAGTCACGGTAAGTTCGTGGTTCAACTCTTCGATCTCATCCGTTAGCTTCTTCTTGGCGTCTTCAAGCATATATATATCCTACCTAAATACGCGAAAACGTCCAGGGTGCGCAGGACCTTCATTTCAGATATTATTCGGCATGGCATCCAAGAACTCATTCGACATAACTACAGGCGCCGACCTTCAGGAAGTGGATAACGCCGTCAACCAGGCAATGAAGGAGGTTCGACAGCGCTACGACTTCCGTGGTACGAACTGCACGATCGAGTTTGATCGAGCTAAGGCGACGATACAATTGGATGCAGACGACGATTACAAGATCAAAGCAGTGTGGGATGTTTTGCAAACCAAGCTGGTGCGGCGGGGTGTGCCGCTCAAGAACGTTACCGTGGGAGCGATCGAGTCGGCTGCCGGTGGCCGCACGCGACAAGCTCTCACGCTAACCCAGTCGATTCCGGCGGACACGGCACGAAAGATAGCCAAGGATGTAAAGGCGCAAGGCCTAAAGAAAGTCCAAATCCAGATCCAGGGCGACGAGCTTCGTGTATCGAGCCCGGCTAAGGATTCGCTTCAAGAAGTGATCGAGTTTCTCAGATCTCAAGACTACGGAGTAGAGTTGCGTTTCGGTAACTACAGGTAGTCGGCCCGGTATTCGATTCCCCCAGACAATTCAACTTTCCGGTAGGAGACATCGATGGTAGTTCTCAAGACGTCGTTAGGTGAGATGCACGTGGAATTGAACGAAGCCGAGGCTCCGATTACAGTTGAGAACTTCCTTGGCTACGTCGACGATGGGTTCTACGACGAAACGATCTTCCATCGGGTTATTCCCGGGTTCATGATTCAGTGCGGTGGGTTCACTGCCGATATGAGTGAAAAACCCACTAAAGACACAATTAAGAACGAGGCTAAGAACGGATTGAAGAACCTGCGGGGGACGCTGGCCATGGCGCGTACAAACGTGGTCGACTCGGCTACCTCTCAGTTCTTCATTAGCCTAGCGGACAATCCGTTCTTGGACCACAGCGCGCGAGAGTTCGGTTATGCCGTCTTCGGACGCGTAACCAACGGAATCGAGGTGATGGACAAGATCGGTGCGGTTCCCACCGGATCGTCACGCGGACATGACGATGTTCCGAAGGAAGCAATCGTGATCGAGAAGGTGAGTAGGGCCTAGGGGAGTCTGTGCGTTCAGGCCCCGGGGACACTGCTC
>JACZUR010000179.1 GCA_022573095.1 Gemmatimonadota bacterium
GCTCGGCTCTCAACGCGACTCAGATCGCGACGATAAAAGGATGGATCGACGCGGGAGCGCCTGACAACTAGGCTAGTCCGAGTACGCCACATCGATCTTCATCCCGTCCTTGGCCACCAGAGTCTCTGGAAAAACCTCCCGGGCCTGGTCCAGCAAGAGTTGAAAATCTTTCGAGTAACGGGCACTCAGGTGGTTTAGAATCAACCTCTTGGCTCGCGCACTTAAAGCAATTTGTGCTGCTTCGACCGCCGTCGAGTGGTCGGTCTCGGCCGCCCGGTCGGCCTCTTCGGCTCCAAAGGTGCTGTCGTGGATCAAGAGGTCGGCGCCGTCTGCGATCTTCACGACTTCCTCTGAGGGCCGGGTGTCTCCGGTGTAAACGACCTTTCGACCGCTGCGCGGCGGACCCACCAGATCCGCGGCGCCGACATCCCGCCCGTCGGGCAGCTTGACCGTTTCACCGCGGTGAAGCCTACCCCACAGCGGCCCCTCCGGAATACCCATCTCTATCGCCTTGCCGGGATCGAACCGTCCCAGCCGTTCGTGTTCGACCAGAGCGTAACCGAGGGCATCCCGCCCATGCTTCACAGGGAAGACAACTATGTCGTACGCTGCGCGCTTCAGGCGATCCCCCGACTTCAGCTCCTTCACGTCGACTTCGAAGGCGATGCGCTCAACGCCGAGTTCGATCGAGCGCCTCAACAACCGCTCGGCGCCTTTGGGACCGTAGAGGGTCATTGGCTCCGTACGGCCCTGCAGCGAAAGCGTGCGCAGCAACCCCCCGATTCCCAGATAGTGATCCGCATGGTAGTGGGTGACGAATATCTCAGACAGAGTGAAGGAGACGCCGAAGCGCATCATCTGCCGCTGTGTGCCTTCACCGCAGTCGAACATCAGCGTCTCCCCCTCTCGCGCTATGCAGATAGAGGAGACGTTACGCTCGACCGTGGGCCGCGCGGCGGACGTGCCTAGAAATGTGACTTGCACGGCTGTGTCGCTAGAAGACGCCTATATGGATGTAACGGCTGGGGCGCTCGCGCACGTCGTCCAGGAGCAGTCTCAATGAAACCAGCACCTCGTGTATGTCGTGCGCGAGTGTCGTGTCCGTCACCAACCTGCCGAGGCTTCCCTGCCCGCTGTCGATCTGGGTGAGTATCGATCCGAGAGCCTCCATAGCAACCGCCATCGCTTCGGTGGTCTCGCGTATTCCCTCTGTTATCTCATCGAGCTGCGAGATCGATCGATCGATGGAGGAGTCAGCCATGACGGAGTCAAGTCTCTCACCAACACTTCTCAACGCACGCAGTGCTGCGGTCGCCTCGTCGATAATGTCCGCGTTGCCCATTCTGGTCATGGCAGCCAGCGCGTCCTGAGCCGCATCCAGCGTTTCGTGCAACTGATCGGCCGTTCTCTGCGACGCGATGCTCTGGAATCCGGTCAACACCTCAGCGGCCTGATCGGCAAGCGATGCGGCCGTTTCGGTGACGGGGACTTCTTTGCGCCCGATTATCTCCTGGCCCGGCGGTAACATTTGGGAGGATCTACCCGGGTTGTAGTCCACCATCTGGGCGCCGAAGAAATCAAGAGCGGCCAGCTTGACTACGGCGTCGACCCGGGGCATCACGCTGCGGCGAATCTCTAGCTGCACCAGCACGCTTGCGGCTCCCTGGAGCCTGATCTGTGCGACTCGTCCCACGTCCACGCCTGAAAGGAGCACCGGATCACCCACTTGGAGACCGCTCACGTCCTCGAACCGGACCGGAACGGAGGCTACGGCGCCCGCGCCAAGAGAGCGACCGGTCAGCCAGCTCAGTCCCACAAAGAAGACTACGACGGCCGCCATCACGAGCGCGCCTACCTTAACCTCCTGCTTGTAATAGAGATCCATCTATCGACTAGTGTCCATTCTCGCCGCTGTCTCCGGATTCGAGTTCAAACCAGGACCGCGTCATATCAAAATCGCGCTCCAGGAACTGTCTCACCGCCTCCTCCTTGCTCGTCATGAAGTCATTCGGTGTCCCCATCGCAATGATTCTTCCTTCGTGCAAGAGCGCCAGACGATCCGCCACCTTGAAGGCGCCTCTGACGTCGTGGGTGACCATAATGCTGGTGACCCCCAACTCTTCCTGCAACTTTCCGACCAGCGAATCTATGATGTCGGCGTTCACGGGGTCGAGTCCCGAGGTCGGCTCGTCATAAAGCAGGTACCGTGGCTGACCGGCAATCGCCCTCGCTATACCCACCCTTTTTCTCATGCCCCCGGACAGTTCCGCGGGATACTTCGAGGCCGTGTCGGCCGCCAGGTTGACCAACTTCAGACACTGCGTGACGCGGTCGTGGCAGTAGTTTTCATCCGCTGCGCAGGTCTCGTCAGTGATCCCAAGCTTGATGTTCTCGTATACGTTTTCCGAGTCGAACAGCGCGCCGTTTTGAAACACATACCCGATACGCGACCGCAACTCAGCCAACTCCTTGCGCGGAAGATGCCGCACGTTCATTCCGTCAACGACGACTTCACCGCTGTCCGGTTGCAGCAGCCCGTTGATATGCTTCAAGAGCACGCTCTTCCCGACGCCCGAGGAACCCAGCAAAGCGACTGTCTCCCCGACCCTAACATCGAAGTCGACTTCGTCCAGCACCAGCTGGTCACCAAAACTTTTACTGACTCCGGTAAGCTCAATCATTCGAGTAACAGCTTAGCCAGAAGCGCATCCAGAAACAGGATCAAAACCGAAGCAGCTACCACCGCTGAGGTTGTGGCCTTACCGACGCCCTCCGCACCCTGTTTAGCGGTGAATCCCATGTAGCACGGCACCAGAGTTATGGCTAGACCAAAGAAGAAACTCTTGATCATCGCGTACCATGCGTCCCACGGCCTGAAGAAATACCTGGCGCCGAAAACAAAGTCGGCGTATGAAATGTCGAGCGAACTTTTCGCCGCGAACCATCCTGAACCAACGCCCACAACACTAGCAAACACAACGAGCACCGGAACCAATAGAGTTCCCGCGACCACCCTTGGGATGATCAGATGTGAAACGGAGGATCGGCCCAAACTTTCCAACGCGTCTATCTGCTCTGTAACGCGCATGGTGCCCAGCTCTGCTGCGTAGCGTGCGCCGATACGTCCTGCGAGGATGAGCGCGGTGAGCACCGGACCCAGTTCGAGTATGATCGATTCAACTATCACTCCGGCAGCGAAGTAAACAGGGATGGTGGCGGTGAACTGGTAACCCGTCTGAACCGACGTTACCGCGCCGGCGAACGCCGCGGTAAGCATAACGATGAATAGAGATCCGTAGCCGATGTCATTTGCCAAGCCCAGAGCTCTTGGCGCCCAGATCTTCCACTCGCGCAGCCCGCGCAGCATTTCCAGCACCAGGTACGATACGCGCCCGACGTGTGACGCCGACGAGAGCGCAAAGCGTCCAACGTACCTACGCGGGTCGATGGTTAGACTCGACATAGCTTTCTAGTTTGGGTAGCCGGCAGCCTAGGGGAGTAGCACGACACCGCCCAGCGCGACTAAGTACAGCACCCCCGCGGTGGACGATACCATCGCTTGGCGTTTTCCGAGTCGGGCGAGGAGGCTGACATTATCCGGGGTTTCATCTTGACTCGCCGCCCTGGCAGCGGCTTGGGCTGTGGGCATCCCGCCTAGTAACGCTATCAGTCCGGCCACTATTCCGGCCGTCTGCATGACGATGATGCTGGGCCTACCCATCATCTCACCCATTCCGCCCGTTACAAGCACTCCCATCATTAACAATCCGGTCAGTACGGTGAGCAGTGCGCCGGGGCCAACAACGACGACATGCACCTTCGCAAGCAGAGGGTAAACGACCGCTCGTACCGTCCATTCCTTCTGCCGGACATTGACGACGATGATCATCGCGGCGAGCGCCCCACCGAACCACATCGCCATTCCCAGAAAGTGCAACAATCTAAGTACGGACATTATCCTCCCTCCTTACCGGCGCTCGAAACGAACGGCTGCCGCCCCGCGAACCCTACGTCGAGTTCGTGCCAATGCTCGATCGTATCTTCGCCTAGCTTCCAGCAAAGGAATACATCGCCGCCATCCATCTTGCTGTAGAAATCTATGAGTCCGTCATCAAAACCCTTGAGTACGCAGCCAACCGGCTCCAACTCCGCGACAAAACGATTGATCCGCTGTGCGATCCCGTCTATTTCTTCGCGTAACGTAGCCTGCTCCTCGGACTCTTCAGCGGCGTCGCTCTCCGCCGCAACGAGTTCGAAGCGATAGATCTTTTCCTTCCACTTTCTGTAGGCGTCCACTATGTCGGACACAACACGCCGCACGAAGGGGAGCGTCTCATTCGCCTGTTCGAGCGTGAAATATCTGACCTTCTTCGGAGTCACCTCTTCTTCTTCAAACCCTGGGAACACAACAATTCACATAGTGTTAAGGGAATCCGCAAGCTCTCTATAGGCTGCCCTGTATCCTTCTTCTATGAAGCTAACAGCCTTTTCGACCTCGAAAGTCGCACCGCCGGCTACGTCCGGTCTCACCAGCACGATGTCGCAAGAAGCTCCATTGCGCCACCGGGCGATCGTGTTCTCCGCTTGGGCGGCCATCATGATCCTCACCGCCGTGTTGTAGGAGTCGATCAGAGCAAGCGAGCTGTTGCGCTTCCTACGCGCTAAGACAGGACCGACCATGACGGCGAACACGAAATCGCTGCCGCCATCAACCGCCACCTCGATTGGTAGCACGGATCGTAGGCCACCGTCAACATACTGCCTTCCCTCTATGACAGCGGGAGGGTAATACAACGGAAGAGCACAGGACGCGTAGAGGGCATCAATCAGAGATACTTCTCCGCTACCCCCCTTCCCCCC
>JACZUR010000013.1 GCA_022573095.1 Gemmatimonadota bacterium
CTTTAGAGGGTGTGTACGCCGGCTAAATCCCGAAGAGTGTCTTGATGGAGGTCCAGGTGGCTGGTATGACTCCGAGGATAAGCACCACAAACAGGACCGGCGGAATCAGATACTTAATCAGCAGCGCCCATCCCTTTCTGGCTGTTTTGCTGGACATGCCCTGAGCCAGCTCTGCATCGGCCTGCGGAAGCAGCTTCCAGCCTACGAGAATTGCCGTCAGCAATCCGCCAAGAATCAGTAAGAAATTGCCCACTATCTGATCGATAGCCGTTAGCAGATTCAAATTGAATACTGCGGAGGGAATGCCGGCAAGCACTATCAGCATTCCCGCGCCGAGCGCCGCGGTCCGGCGAGCCATTCCGTGGTCTATGAATGCGGTGACCACAACCTCCAGTAGCGATATGGCAGACGTGAGAGCGGCGAAGAAGAGCATGATAAAAAAGGCGAGAACGATCCAATCACCGGAGCTACCGAGCAACTGTAGACCGGCTGGCAGTGCAATGAAAAGAGCCCCTACCATGCTCATTCCAACCTGGTCGGCGATTCCGAAACTGTAGATGATTGGGAACACGATCAGGCCAGCCGTAAACGCAACACCAAAATCCGTCATAGCGACTATGGTTGCTTCTTTTCCAAGGTTCTCCTTTGATCTCAAGTAGGACGCGTAGGTCATGAGTGCGCCCATCCCGAGGCTTAGCGAGAAGAAGGCCTGTCCAACGGCGTTGTTTACGACGCTCATGAAACTAATGTTGCCCAGATCGGTGTTCAGGTAAGCACCGTATCCCGCGCCGGCATTGGTAAGTGTAGATGACCATATGGCTAGAGCTATGATGAGCAGGAAGAGCATCGGCATCATAATGATTGCAGCCCGCTCCAGGCCTTTGTGAATGCCCTTCAGCACAATAAAGATCGTGATCGCCATGAATAGGAGATGACCCACCACGGCCCCGCTGCCGGTCGAAACCGCACCGAAGTAGGCGGCCGTGTCAGTCGGAATCGCGTGGCGAAAGGCGTCGACAGAATACCTGATGGTCCAGCCGGCGATAACGGAGTAGTATGACAGGATTCCGAAACCACAAAAAACAAAGAGCCATCCCAGAGGACTCCATCGGTCCCCACCCAGCCGTTTGAGAGCCTGTGCCGGAGATTGCTGCGCGAGCCGCCCGATAGCGAACTCCGACGTCATCACCGGAATGCCAACCATGGCCACGAAAATGAGGTAGAGTGCTACGAAGTAGATACCGCCGCCCTGGGCAGACACGTAGGAGAACCTCCACATGTTGCCGAGGCCGACTGCGGACCCGACGGCTGCCAGGATAAATCCGGCCCTCGAACCCCACTGCTCGCGCTCTGTAGCTCCGGTTGTCATAACTGCTCCTGAGTGCAAAAGTGCCTATACTTTAAGCATTCTTCGGCTGGTGTCTAGACCAGGATGGAATAAATATGAGGTACAGGTGATAGGCATCTTAGTTCCGATACTCTTTGCTCAAAGCCAACTAAACCTTGTTGTGGACGAGATCAGGCTGAGCCAGGATATGCTCGCGTATGATATCTCGGTCTCGCTACCGGAGACTGGAACCGTCATTCAAGCGAGTACCGGAATCAGATTTCTCGTGGTCGGCGGCGAGGGGCCACTGATTCTGGATTTTGATTCGGTCTTCACCATTGATTCAGTCACATCCGGAGGTCGAAGCATTGCGGCGCGCCTGGCGGGAGAAAGATTGGAGGTGCTGCATTGGGGTGATCCGGGCGATACGCTCGATCTGACGATCTACTATCACGGGAGTCCAGCAGACGGGTTGTTCATCCAGGACAACGTACATGGGGAAAGAAGTGCGTTTGCGGATAATTGGCCTAACAGGGCTCACCACTGGTTTCCGTCCGAAGACCATCCCTCAGATAAAGCCTTTGCCACCTTTGCCGTCGAGGCGCCAGATGGCTGGTCGGTCGTAGCCAACGGCGAATTCGTCGGTAGGGAGGAGACGCAGAACGGACGTGCGATCTGGAGATGGCAGACCACCCGGCAGATCCCCGTCTACACGATGGTAATAGGTGCGGGGGAGTTCACGGTCACCGAGATGGGAACCGTGGACGGCAGGCCACAGAGTCTGTGGACCTTTAGGCAGGATTCGGCCTTCGCCGCTGACGGCCCGCTGGCCAGGGTCGTCGACATAGCGCAGCGCCTCACGGATCTGATAGGACCCTTTCCCTACGCGAAACTCGCTCATGTTGAATCTTCGACTCGGTTTGGTGGCATGGAGAATAGTTCAGCTATTTTCTACGCTGAGGGAGCGTACGCAGGCCGGCGTATGGGAGAGAGCGTGGTGGCGCACGAGATTGCTCACCAGTGGTTTGGTGACGCGGTAACAGAGTATGACTGGCACCACCTCTGGTTGTCGGAGGGTTTTGCGAGCTACTTCGGACCGCTCTACTACGAGCTAGCTGGAGAGGACAGCACCTTCAGGGCTGCGATACAGAGGAACAAGCGCGTCTATATGGAATCGGACGTAGTGAACCGGCCCGTGATCGATCCCGCAGTGGAGTCGCTATTCGATCTGCTGAATCACAACAACTACGAAAAGGGATCGTTGATACTTCATATGCTTAGAACGGAGATAGGTGACTCGGCGTTCTTCAGGGGCGTACGGAGGTTTTACAGCGAGTACCGGGATTCGACAGCGCTGTCCGCCGATCTCATGGCGATCATGGAAGATGAGGCAGGTCGCTCCCTAAGGTGGTTTTTCAGTCAATGGTTGTTGCAACCCGGGTACCCACAGATCGAAGTCAACTGGCGTTACGAGGGGCAGGATGTACATGTCTCCGTCACGCAGACACAGCGCGGCGACTGGGGCCGTTACAGGTTCACCTTGCCGATAGCTCTGGAGTATGAAGATGGGAACACAGCGCGTGCGTATGTGCAGGTTCGGAGGAGAGCGAACACTTTCAGGCTGCCGAGTCCGCGGGCACGGCCGGCTCGCGTGATCTTTGATCCCGAGGGGACGCTTCTAGCTCAAATTAGGGAAACCGGTAACCCCTAGAGTCGGAGCGGGGAGCAGGGAGCGGGAATCGAGAATCGGGAAGCGGGGAATGGAAATCTTACCGCTTACGGCCTACAGCTTACAGCTTTTTTCGTGCAACGTGGAGGGGAAGGGAGCGGGGGACCTGACCCCCCGACCGGCAGACCCGCCGACCTCGCCGTGGCCTTACCGGCTAGAGTTGACCGACACCGCCTGCCAGGCAGCGTCGACCACCTGCGTCAGGTAGCCCTTGTCCCCCGTCCACACACCGGAGGCGAGTTTATTCACCGCCAGCGCGACCAGTTGTAGCCACACATCAGCCCAGACCTCGGCCGACCCGGATCTCACCACTCCATCAGACTTTCCGGACGCCATGATCGAGATGAGTAAGGCGTGGAATTCGATCCGTATGTTACGGCTTTCGTCGTCCAGCAGCTTTTCCACCGGCATGACGAAAACTAGGTATGCGAGATGGCGGTTGCGCCGGGTGAGATCAAACCATCTCTCAGCCAGCACCTCTAGCTTCTGCTTACAGTTGGTTATTGTCTTCCCCTCATCGAGGGGCTTCGCGTAAATACGTAGGGCTCCCCGATAGATCTCGTTGAACATGTGACTCTTGCCACTGAAGTGCCGGTAGATGGTTCCCTCCGCCACTCCCGCTTTGGCGGCTATCTGAGGCGTTGTGCTCGCGTGATATCCGAGCGTGGTGAAAAGCTCCAACGCAGACGTAACGAGCCGTTCCTTAGTAGCTTCCGGGTTTCGCCGACGGGGAGCGGCAGATCTTGCCCTAAGATCGGTGTGAGTCATGCCCCATAAGATGTGCTCTGGGATCAGAATTCGGTAGGACTCTTTTTTTCGCCGTTGCCATTCCAAGGAAGTGGTCAACGCTCTATGTTTCGCCTCCCGGTAATACAATTTGGTGGAGATAGTTCATGAGAATGTTGGTTCTAGGCGCTGGTCTGCAGGGTACTGCCTGCGCGTTTGATCTGTCAGTCAATTCCGAATCGGAGGTGACGCTCGCCGACGTTCATCCGCAGAAGCTTCCCAGCTTTCTCGTCTCCCAAAAGTCGAGGATCGACGTCAAGAAACTCGACGTGCGTGATCGTGCGGCGGTGTTGAATCTCATGGGTGAACACGATGCAGTAATGAGTGCCCTTCCGTACTACTTCAACGCTGACATGGCTGCTCTAGCGGTGGAGTGTGGTGTTCACTACGCGGACCTGGGTGGCAATACTCAGATCGTGCGTGAGCAGCAGGCCCTCGACGATGGCGCTGTCGCCAAAGGAATCAGTGTGGTTCTTGATTGCGGACTCGCGCCAGGGATGGTCAACATTCTGGCGGCGGAGGGGATGGGCCGGCTCGACAAAGTCGAGTCCGTTAAGCTCTACGCAGGAGGCCTGCCGCAGAACCCTGAACCCCCGCTCAACTATCAGATCGCATATTCGCTCGAGGGTGTGCTCGATTACTACACGACAGATTCATGGGTGCTGCGCGGTGGCAAACTGGTCGAGGTTGAGGCTCTTACAGGCCTGGAGAGTGTGGAATTCGAAGATCTTGGTACGCTGGAAGCCTTTCATACCGCCGGTGGCCTGTCGACGATGCCTTGGGACTACGAGGGTAAAGTTGAAACCATGGAGTACAAGACGCTGCGGTACCCGGGTCATGCGAATGCCATGCGAACCATTCGCGATCTGGGTTTGCTCGACCTCGAACCTGTAAGGCTTGGGGAGATTGATGTTGTCCCAAGGGACTTGTTCATCTCTACTGTCGACCCGATTCTACGTAAGTCCGGGTCACCCGACTTGGTTGTGCTGCGAGTCGTCGCCACCGGGCTGGTAGACAATTGCAGCAAGGAGATCGCATTCGAGTTAGTCGACCATCACGACGCAGAAAACGCTATCTCGGCCATGATGCGAACGACGGGGTATTCGCTTGCGCTGACCGGCGTGATGATGGTTGAGGGTACAATTACATGTGGGGTCCACACGGCGGCGGAGTGCACACCCTACGAAAGCTACGTAGGTGAACTCAGAAAACGCGGTATAGACGTCCAGGAGATCTAGAAGGGCCAGCGGGTGTGGAGTTCCCACTCCAATCCGTCAGGTCCTACGCCGGCCGTCACGCCAAGAATCCCGGCGCGACCTATCTGCACGAACAGGCCACCGCCAGAACCTACCTTCATTCCGTCAAGCGTGATCCTGAATTCTTCGCTCTGAAAAACTCGTCCTGCGTCTACGAACCAGACGAAGGTAACCGGTACGAATGTTGGGTGGGGAAAGAGGCCGTATCGCAGATCGAAATTAAAGAGTAGTTTGCCGCGGCCCAGCAGGCGGTTGTCGGTCAGCGCCCGGTGCGATGAGCCTCCTATGCCGTCGTATCGCCGGCGTCCGGAGTCAACTATGTAGTAAGACCCCAGTCTGGGAGTGCCACCCATGTTTTGTCCCATCGCCCTTCCTGCCAACACGACTCTTCTGCCAACGGGCAGATAGCCGCTCGCGCTGACCGTCGTCCGAGTGTAAGTGTGATCTCCGGCGAAATCCGCGTCGGCGGCGCCGTAAATAGCCTCTAGCAGGAGGCCGCTGCGAGGCGCCGCTTCATCGCTCCGGCTATCCCAGATCAGACCCACCTTACCGGATACATCGCCCTGCGTAACTCCGATCGTCGGATCGATTCCCAGGACGGAATCGATTGCTATCTGACCGAGCTGGGATAGCGGCTCAATTCGCCATCGCTCAATGTTGAATCCGGTCAAAAACCAAAGATCCGCAAAGATCCGCCTCTGAACATCGCCCGCGAAAAACCTTCTGATGTTGCGCGATCTATAGAAGAACGGCTGCGCGTCGGTCTCGTTCGCGGAATCGAAGACGGAGTTGTTCCCGATCCCGAAGTACTGCTCACGGGAGCGGCGCTGGGCGGCCAGCGCGAAGTTGAACCTCCAGCCGCGAATGGTTGCGGGCGCGTTAAACGCCAAGGTGACCTCTCTGCTGCCGGAAGTGGATGCGTGTCCATCAAGTGTTAGCGCCCACTTATAGATTGGTCGGTAGTCTTCGTCACCGAATCTGATGGGATTGATAATCGCGTAGTATCCGCCTGCGGTAAGTCCCTCGCTTGACGAGTAGAGCAGCTTGGGATACCACGTATCTATCAAGTGGTGATGTGCCGGAAAGATACTTGGCAGCTGCGCTCTGGCAGGTTGCCAAGCTAGGAAGGCGAGGCCTACGATAGTGGCAGTTCTTCGCATCACCGGCGTTCGAATAAATAGGCGGTGTCTTGCACTGAGGCCTCAGTGCCATCCCAAACGGCGAAGCTACTCGGATAGAGCGACGCCGCACCGAATTCGCCATTCTTATTTAAAGCATAGAAATTCAATCCGAAGGTTGGCCTTCCCTCTTCGTTCATCAGACGGGGCTGGGTTGTTTCCAGGACTCTTCGCAACGTCTCCAACGCCGCATCTGTCGGAGAAAGGCCTCGCCGCATTCCCTCGACGGTGAGAAATGCACCACAAACCTTGATGTTCGCTTCGCCTCTCCCCGTTGAGCCGGCCGCACCGACCGAGTTGTCAGTATACTGGCCTGCGCCAATGATCGGCGAGTCACCCGCCCGCCCCGGGATCTTCCAGGCAAGCCCGCTGGTCGTAGTTACCGAGGAAACGTCGCCGTTCGAGTTCAGTACATTGCAGTTGATTGTACCAGTAGGCCGCTGTACCATCTCCTCGTCGCCGTCCACATTCACCCAATCGTCGTCTGCACCTCGATTAGCTCGCCACCGGAGCCAGCGTTCGCGGCTGGCAGGGGTCATTAGATCTTCTTGCTGAAATCCGTAGGAGAGGGCGAACCTCGTTGCACCCACGCCGACCAACATTATGTGATCGGTATATTTCAACACGTACTTGGCGACCACGCTCGGTGTCTTTATACCCTCGATCGCGGCTACTGCTCCCGCGCGGCGGCTGGGTCCATGCATACACGACGCGTCTAACTGTACTACGCCGTGTTCATTGGGGAGCCCACCGTAACCAACGGACATATCGGTGGGATCCAGTTCCCGAAGTTTGACTCCTTCGATGGCCGCATCGAGAGTGTCCATTCCCTGTTCGGCCAGTTCTCCGGCAGTCTGTACCGCGCCGAGGCCGTTCGCCGAAGCGATGGCAATAGCCCGGTTTCGCTCAGTATGAACGAACGGCGCGAGGGGAGTAGCGCTGAGTCTGGTGCTTCCCACCACGCCGGCGGTAAGGCCAGAGGCTATTTCCAGGAAAGTTCTACGGGTGACTTGGTCAGACACATCGACCTCCGGGTCGGGTTGTCGTCATTTGTTCAGACGCGAATTAATGAGGGATAGCGGGCATTGTCAACTTGACCGATAGTACGTAAATAGTGTTCTATAAGTAACCACACTGTAACGTGCCGAGATGTGAGTCAGGATCAAGAACAGGCTGCCCGCGGAACTCCAGAGCTTTCAGTTGTCATTCCGATCTACAACGAGCGGCGTAATATTGGACCGCTGTTGGAGGAAGTGAAAGTTGCTCTGGAGGGGGAGAGTTACGAGGTTATCGTGGTCGATGACGGGTCCACCGACGGATCCGCCTCGGAACTGGCCGGCCTCAAGGAGAGCTTCTCCGTGCTGCGCATCATATCGCTGGGCCGGCGCAGCGGGCAAAGTGCGGCCCTTGTGGCTGGTTTTGACGCTGCGAGGGGAACTGTTCTCGTGACGATGGATGGTGATGGACAAAACGACCCTGGTGACATCCCCTCACTCCTTCGTATTCTGAGAGAGAAACCCGATTGTGCAGGTGTCGTCGGATACCGGAAGAATCGGGTTGACTCGAATTGGAAGCGGTTTCAAAGCCGTGTCGCGAACGGCGTGAGAGATATCATCACAGGTGACTCCGTACGGGATACAGGGTGCTCCTTGAAGGCTATGAGGGCGCATCATGTCTCTCGCCTTCCAAGGTTTGACGGTATGCACCGGTTTCTGCCGACGTTGCTGAGAGCTTTGAGGTTCGAGGTTGCTGAGGTTCCTGTGAGCCACCGGCCGCGGCGGTACGGGCGCAGCAAGTACGGAATGTGGGGCCGTGTTTTTTGGGCGGTCCGGGATGCGTTCGGTGTGCGGTGGTTGGTCCGGAGAGCGCTTCCCAAGGTTGATGCAAAGGAAAATTGAGAATATGGCTCGACGCGAAAGACTGGATCCGAAGATCTTCAATCTTCCGGTAGAGAAAATGAAGCAGGGCTATTATTCCGACAAATATTTTGTCAGGGCGCGTCAGGTGTTGAAGTCCGACGGCGCCGTACCTCGGGTCTTAATGCAGGTGTTCGGCAAGCGCCACGCTTTTCTGGGCGGAGCCGACGAAGCGATCGCTATCCTCAAGCTGTGTGCGGATTTGTGGGATCATCTTGATGTCAACGCGCTTCGCGACGGCGATGAGATCGCACCATGGGAAACGGTAATGACAATCGAGGGGCCCTACAACGCATTCGGTTGGTTGGAGACGCTGTTCCTCGGAGTGTTGGCCCGCAGAACCCGAGTTGGCACTAATACCCGCCTGGTAGTCGATGCGGCCAAGCCGAAGGACATCCTTTTTTTCCCCGCCCGCCACGACCACTGGCTGGTGCAGACGGGCGACGGCTACGCCGCGCATATTGCCGGGGCGATTGGGGTCTCAACTGATGCGCAGGCCTCGTGGTGGGGGAACGAGGGAGTGGGTACGGTGCCGCACGCCATAATCGCGGCCTACGGAGGAGACACGGCGCGAGCCGCCAAGAAGTTCGCCGAATACATGCCGGCCGACGTCAAGTTGATCGCGCTGGTCGACTTTGAGAACGATTCGGTAGGTACCTCTCTAGCAGTCGCCAGGGAGCTGGGAGATCGGTTGTATGGTGTCAGGCTTGATACCGCTGAGAATGTGGTCGACAAGTCACTGATGGAAGAGATGGGATCGTTCGCACCCACTGGAGTGAATCCTGAACTCGTATGGAAAGTGCGGAAGGCTCTGGACCGAGAAGGTTTTGATGCAGTGAAAATTGTAGTGTCCGGTGGGTTCACCGCCGAGAAGATTGCAAGTTTCGAAGAGGCCAACGTCCCGGTCGACGCCTATGGGGTTGGCGCCTCGCTGTTCCAGGGCAGATTCGAATTCACAGCCGATGTCGTAATGACTGACGGCAAACCCTGCGCAAAGTTTGGCAGAGAGTTGCGGCCCAATCCCAGGCTCGAAAAGGTGGATTGAACAGGTTAGTTTTCCGCACACTACAGGTATCGTCGGAGCTCGAGATTCCGGCTGGTAGATCTGGGTACTAGGGGGACGGCCGCGATAATGCCCGAGCTGATATTCTGGGACGTCGATACGCAGCACGATTTCATGTGTGAAGCGGGGAAACTCTATGTCCCGGGTGCCGAAGAGATCGTTCCCCAACTGGAGCGGCTCACGAACTTTGCCCACGAATCACATATCCTCGTGGTTGCCAGTGCCGATCACCATGATCTTACCGATCCGGAGATTTCGGATGAGCCGGACTTTCGCGAAACATTTCCGCCTCACTGTCTGCGAGGCACCCCGGGACAAGCGAAGGTTCCGTCAACCCAACTCAAGGATCCCCTGATCCTGGAGCCGGAAGCACTCACCAAGGAACGTATTCGGGAGTCTCTCAGCAATCACGACGGCGACATCCTGTTCCATAAGAGTCGTTTTGATGTGTTTTCGAATCCCAACGTGGAGCCGGTTCTCGACATACTGGACCCCAGCGAGGTAGTGGTCTATGGCGTTGCTCTCGATGTCTGCAACAAGTTCGCTATCGAGGGATTTCTCGAGCGCAGACCGGGAATGACTATTACGCTAGTTACCGATGCCACCAAGGCGATCAACCCGTCCGAGGGTGAGCGACTGCTTGCGGAGTGGAGTAGCCGGGGCGTGTTGATGTCGACCACCGACGAAGTGGTTTCTCACATCGAATCGGAAGTGCGTTCTTGAGCGTCTCCGCAATAATGACAGAGTCTTTCGGCAAGTTCTTTCTTCCCGGTCCCACTGAAGTGCATCCGGATGTGCTGGCGACACTTTCGCAACCCATGATCGCGCATCGAGGCCGCGAGATGGACGAATTGCTGGGTGGTATGCGCCGTCCGATGAAAGAGCTATTTCGTACGCAGAAGTTCCTGCTCCTAGGCAATTGTGCGGCGACCGGGTTCATGGAAATGGCTATTAGGTCTGGGGTGCGCCACCGAGTGCTCTCATTGGTTGGAGGTGCGTTTGGTGAACGTTTCGCCGCAATAGGAAGCGCATGTGGGAGAGACGTTGTGAAGCTCAACGTCCCGTTGGGCAAGACCGTAGAGCCCGACATGCTGCGCGATGCGCTGACCCGTTCAGATGTCGATGCTGTAACTGTCGTCCACTCGGAAACAGCTACGGGCGCTCTCGCTCCCCTCGAGAGTCTCGCTGAAGTGGTAAAAGATTTTGACGATGTTATGCTTCTCGTCGATGGTGTCACCTCCGTGGCTGGTTCCCCCGTGGAGACGGAGAAGTGGGGACTCGACTTTGTGTTCACGGGAACACAGAAGGCGATGGCCTTGCCTCCCGGTCTTGCACTCGGCGCGGCTTCGCCGCGCTTGTTGGAACGTGCCCAGACCATACCAGAACGAGGCGCTTACTTGGATTTAGTGACGCACGTAAAAGCGTTTGACAATGGTCAGCCTACCAACACGCCAACGATACCGCTTCTTTACGGTCTCAGGGAACAATTCAAGCGAATCGATGAAGCAGGTGGTATCGAGGCGCGATGGAGCCGGCATAAAGACATGCTCGATACCGTCGAGGCATGGATGGCCGACCGAGGCGAGAAACTCGGGTTTTCGTATCTTCCCGACGAGGAAAGGCGTTCGTGGACAGTTTCTTGCTTGAACGTACCGGAGGGCTACAGCGGCCGTGACCTGTCTCATTCTCTGAGGGACAAGGGATGGACCCTGGCCGCTGGGTACGGCGAACTTCGTCCCAGCACTATCAGAATCGGTCACATGGGAGATCACACGGTTGCCGAACTCGAGGGGTTGCTAGCGATGTTGGAGGCTGAAATCGAGTGAGGTTTGTGGTTGTAGTTGCGGACGATGTTGACCCGGCGGGCCTGCAACTTCTCGAAGACGAAGCGCAGTTGGAGGTTGTCCAGGCTGCTGGTGATGTAGAGCTCCTGAACAAATCGATGCCGCGCGCGCACGCCCTTCTGGTCCGTTCCTCGACACAGGTAACCGGACAGCTGTTGGCGAGCGCCCCTAATCTTAGGGTTATTGGCCGCGCGGGAATGGGTGTGGATAACATCAACGTCGACGTGGCGACCCAACGAGGCATTGCCGTGTTGAACGCACCCGGCGCTAACACGGTCAGTGCGGGGGAGCACGCGATCGCGCTGCTGTTATCTCTGCTGCGGCACATCCCCGATGCCGCCGCTAGCATGAGAGAGGGAAAATGGGATCGAGGAAGCTTCCAAGGAACTGAGATTCGAGGGAAGACTCTCGGTGTTGCTGGACTGGGGAGAGTGGGATCTCACGTGGCGGCAATGGCGCGTTCCTTTGGAATGACAGTGCTGGCGCACGACCCGTTCCTTTCGGACGCGAGAGCCAAAGAGCTACACGTGCAACTGGTATCGTTCGACCATTTGTTGGACCAATCCGATGTCGTATCGCTTCACCTCCCTCTCACGCCCGATACTGAAGGCATCATCAACCGCGAGCGGTTGACCCGGATGAAAAAAGAGGCCGTTCTTATCAACACAGCCAGAGGAGAATTGGTAGAGGAAGACGCGCTTGTGGAGGCGGTCAACGCCGGAGAGATAGCAGGTGCGGCACTGGATGTTTTTTCTGAGGAGCCGTTGGCGGAAGACTCCCCGCTGCGAAGATGCAAAGGCATTCTGATCACGCCTCATCTGGGCGCCTCGACATCGGAAGCACAGACACGCGTCTCCAATGAGATCTGCAAATCCGTCAGGGATGCCCTGCTTGTAGGTGACGTGCGCGGCGCGGTTAACATCCCGGGTGTATCGGGAGAAGCGCTGGGCCGGTTAAGACCTTTGCTCGAGCTGTCGAAGCGGGTCGGGTGTCTTGCGGCGGCGCTGGCGCGCGGGCAAGTTCGCTCGGTGGAGGTGCATTATGGGGGACGGGATGACGAGGCGCCGAAACCCACCATGCTTGCCTCCGTTGAAGGGGTGCTGTGTGCAATGGGAGTTGGACCGGTGAGCCTGATCAACGCCATGTTGCTCTCGAGTGATCGCGGCATAACTGTCGAGCGGAGAGTCGGCCCTGCCGCGAAGGGGTTCGAGACGACGGTGGGAGTTACCGTTGCGACATCGGAACGCTCGACCAAGGTAGTCGGTGCGCTGTTCGGTGATCAGGTGGGCAGGATAATTGCCATCGACGAGTTCGCTGTGGACTTCATGCCAGAGGGTAACGTTCTGATTCTCAGGAACGATGATGTCCCGGGCGTAATCGGTCGAGTTGGAACTATGCTGGGTAAGGCCGGGATCAACATCGGATCTTACCACCAGTCTCGCTCTGCCAACGGCAGCGACGCGCTCGCCGCGATTGTGGTGGATATGGCCCCGTCCGAGCCGATCAAGAGTAAACTCGAAACCCTGCCCGGGGTTAAGGAAGTGCGATTCATCGACCTGAACTAACTTCCTCTCTGGCTACATGCCATGGGAGATTCTGCAGCATCCAAGAAAGAGATTTCGGATCCCGAACTCAAGAAGACCGTGCGGGCGTGATACCCTTCCTGGGGAGAGGTTCGTTATAGTTAAGGCGCTTATGTCGGAAATCGAAACTCCAAGAGACGTCTACAGCCCGGTGGCGGTTGAGCGAAAGTGGCAGGACCGGTGGGTTGAGAGGGGGACGAACTCGGTCGACCTCGCTGCCGCTGCGCGACCGTACTTCAATCTGATGATGTTTCCCTATCCCTCGGCGGAGGGATTACATGTCGGGAATGTGTTCGCGTTCATAGGCGCGGACATTCATGGCCGGTTTCGCCGGCTCCAGGGACACGATGTATTCGAACCACTTGGCTTCGATGCATTCGGGATCCATTCGGAGAACTATGCTTTAAAAGTGCATACACATCCGGCAAAACTGATACCGGCAAATATCGACAACTTCAGGAAACAACTGAAACGTATCGGACTCATGGTCGACTGGAACCACGAGGTGCAGACCACGAGTCCCGACTACTACAAATGGACCCAGTGGATCTTTCTTCAACTTTACAAGGCTGGTCTTGCAGTCGAAAAGGAAGCGCCGGTCAACTGGTGCCCGGAGTGTAAGACCGTCCTGGCGAACGAACAGGTCATTGATGGTTACTGTGAACGCCACAGGGATACAAGAGTCACTCAGAGATATCTCAAACAGTGGTTCTTCCGGATCACCGAGTACGCCGATCGCCTGCTAGGCAACCTCGAGTCGATCGACTGGTCCGATTCTACCAAGACGATGCAGAGGAATTGGATCGGAAAGTCTGAAGGAGCGGACGTAACCTTCCGGACAGCGGTCGGTCAGGAGATAACGGTTTTCACGACGAGACAAGATACGCTGTTTGGTGCCACATACCTGGTTCTAGCGCCGGAACATCCTCTGGTGGAGGAACTGACCACGGAAGAGCAGCGTCTCGATGTCTTCGAGTATCGACAAAAGGCCGCTTCGCTGGACCTCGTATCCCGCAAGGCGGGCAGTAAGGGAAAGACGGGAATCTTCACGGGGAGCTACGCGCGCAATCCCGCGACAGGCGAGTCCATTCCTATCTGGATCGCCGATTACGTGCTCATGGAGTACGGGACCGGAGCGATAATGGCCGTGCCGGCACATGACTCTAGGGACTTCGAGTTCGCGACGAAGTTTGACCTTCCCATCATCCGGGTAGTGGAAGATCCCGAGAAAGAGAGTAGCGAGCTTCCGTTTACCGACAACGTTCACGGGATCCTTACCGCGAGCGGGCAGTTCAATGGAATGAAGGTGCCAGATGCGCTCCCAGCGGTTACTGAGTGGCTCGAGAGCGAGGGAACCGGCAAGGGAAGAACTCAGTTTCGCCTCCACGACTGGTGCATATCGCGCCAGCGGTACTGGGGTCCGCCGATCCCTATTATCTACTGCGACAACTGCGGTACGGTGCCGGTGCCGGAGGAGGATCTGCCGGTTCTACTTCCCGAGATCGAGGACTTCCAACCGGATGAATCCGGCGTGTCACCTCTGGCTCGCCATGCGGAATGGTATCGGCTGCCGTGCCCGGAATGCGGCGGCAAGGCGCGTCGCGAAACCGACGTGTCGGATACCTTTCTAGACTCATCATGGTACTTCTTGCGGTATCCCTCAACGGACCATTCGGACGTTGCGTTCGACCGGGATCTCACCAGGAAGTGGCTTCCCGTGTCATCCTACATAGGCGGCAACGAACACGCAGTGCTGCATCTGATGTATGCTAGATTCGTGACGATGGCCCTGTGCGATCAAGGGCTGATCGACTTCGAGGAACCGTTCTCTCGGTTTCGGGCACACGGTACCATCGTAAAAGACGGCGCCAAGATGTCGAAGTCGAGGGGCAATGTGGTCGTACCGGATGCATTCATCGATCGGTGGGGCGCCGACACTTTCCGCATGTATCTGATGTTCTTGGGACCCTACCAGGAAGGTGGAGATTTTCGGGACGACGGTATCGCGGGCATCAAGAGATTCTTGGACAAGGTTTGGGGACTCGTTCGCGATTCCACCGGTGAAGGAAACAACGCGAACAACCCAAAAGTGCTCCGCAAGTTGCATCAGTCGATTAAAAAAGTCGCGGATGACATAGAAAACCTGAGATACAACACCGCCATCTCCACGCTAATGGAGTTCGTGAATCTCGTGAGGTCCGAAACGGAGTCTGAGAGCCACGCGGTTTCACCTGAACTACTGGAGCCGCTAGTGATAATGTTATCGCCGCTGGCGCCCCACTTTGCGGAGGAGTGTTGGGAACGTCTCGGCAACACAGACTCGGTGTTCGACGAACGCTGGCCTGAGTTCGACGAAGAATTGGCTAGGGACAACGAGATAGAGCTGGTTGTTCAGGTGAACGGTAAGGTGAGGGCAAGGCTGCACGTCTCGGCGGGGTCACTAGAATCGGAGGTTGTCCGCGCTGCTTCCGAAGAGCAGTCCGTCCGGCGTTTCATCGACGACAAGACCATACGCAAAACCATCTACGTCCCGGATAAACTGATCAATTTCGTGGTTTGAAGCCGGTGAATCACGGCGGCGAAATCCATCTTATTGGATTCCGCGTCCCGGAGCAGCATTTCTCCGAAAAATAGAAGCCATAACTCGTTATATGATAACGAGTTGCTGACGTGCGACGCGTGGCCCGGTTGGAGCATCTATAATTACAGGTGATGAACGGTTTATCGGTAGCCATAGACGAAGTCGCGATTCAGCGTGCAAAGCTGGGAGACTCGAGGGCCCTCGAACAGCTGTACCGGGCCTACCAATCCTCGGTCTACACTCTTGCACGGAGGATTTGCCGGGTTCCGGAGGACGCCGAGGAGGTGCTCCAAGATACGTTCGTGGAGGTCTGCCGCAGTATCGGAAAGTTTCGCGGTGAGGGGCCGGGAAGTCTCACGGCCTGGATCAAACGGATCGCGGCGAGTAAGGCGCTGATGCTTATCAGGCGCGAGAAGTACCGTGAAACGGACGAGTTCAACGAAGATCTTGGTGCCGGTAGCACCAGCCCGGCGCAGGTCGGGCTGAGGATGGATCTGGAGGCAGCCCTGGAACGACTGCCGCGGAGGTCGCGAGCGGTGGTCTGGCTGCACGATGTAGAGGGTTACACACACGAAGATATTGCTGACATGATGGGCAAGACCGTCAGTTTTTCAAAATCACAACTCGCGCGGGCTCACGCTCGTTTGCGCGGTTGGCTTGGTGAGGGGGAGCAATGCTAATCCACTGCACGATGGAAGAATTGGTTTCCATCCGGGACGGCGAGGGATCGGCGGCGGCTCGGCAGCATCTAGATGCTTGCGATGCCTGCATGGAGGAGATGGAACGGTTGCATCAAAGGATTGCGCATCTCAAGGCTCTACCGGCGTTCGAGGCGCCCCGCGACAGATGGCCCGAAGTCGAGAGAGTCGTCCGTGGAGATCGCCGCAAGCGGTATGCCAGATTGATCGGCTGGTCCTCGCTGGTCGCTGCGGCGTCGATCGCGCTGCTGGTCGGATTGAGAGGATTCTCGGTTGCAGCTGATGACCCGAGCAAGGAAGTGGCGCAGCTGATCGAGGAGTCACAACATCTCGAAAGCATGCTGCGGGCGATTAAACCAAGCAGCCGCGTGATGAACGGGCGCATGGCAAGTGCGGTGGTACAGCTGGAAGATGGTATCGAACTCATAGATGAAACTTTGGAAGAACTTAGCAGGCGGAGGCGAAATGCTGTTGAGTTGGAGCAACTCTGGAGACAGAGGGTGCAACTGATGGATGCTCTGGTGACAACTCACGCTGCTCGTACTGCGAGTTACGTAGGCTTTTAAGATAGAGAAGAGGAAGACATGAAATTCAAGACAGCTTTCGTTGCCCTCGCTCTGTCGGTAACCGTAACGGGAGTATCGGCGGCGCAGGATGACGACACTAGAGAACGCAGGCGGGAGCTTCGTGACCGTATAGAGGAGCTGACCGACGAGTTGCATACGCTTGAGCGGGAGCGGCTACGTGGAGGGAATTTTGACATCCGCGTAATGCCGCAGGCGTTCGGTCGTGTTTCCCCACTTACGATTTTCGCCGGCAACAGAGCCCGGATGGGAATTTCGGTCCGCAGTCGAGCTAACGCTCGTACGGATTCTATCGGCGCTGTGGTTCAAACGGTTACCGAAGATGGACCGGCCGACGAAGCTGGAATAGAAGAGGGTGACATCATCATCAGCTTTGATGGTGAGCGTCTCGCTGGCAGGTATCCACCGGCAAGTGACAACGAGTCCGAACCGGCGATCAAGTTGATCGATCTGGTTGGCGAGCGGGAAGAAGGCGATGTGGTCGTCGTTGAGCTGTTGAGAGATGGGGATAGGCGTGAGGTAGAAGTTGAGCTCAGGCCCGTATGGCCGGGCGTTAGTGTGTGGTCGTTACGGGGGAACGAGGCTCCGTTCCTTACTCCGTCGATAGAGGCAGAGACTCTGTCTCCTCCGCTCTTGTTTATGCGAATGACTCTTGGCGACCTCGAATTGGTGTCGCTCGATGAAGATCTGGGGCGCTATTTTGGCACTTCCGATGGGGTGTTGGTGGTTAGCACGCCTAGTGATGAGTCGCTCAATCTGAGAGGGGGGGACGTCATTCTTTCAATCGACGGACGCGAGGTTAGCGAGCCGAGCCGAGTATT
>JACZUR010000180.1 GCA_022573095.1 Gemmatimonadota bacterium
GCGCCACTCCCTGAAATCCGACTCATTAGAGTCCATCTTTGATGAGTTGGTGCGGGAGCGAAATCCGGATTTCTACGAGTGTATTGACGGGAAGTTGGCGAAGGTCAGCAACTAGACGGGAAGGCGTCACCACGTCATTTTCCGGTCCACTCTGACGCCCAGTGGAGCTAGAAGACGGTCATACTTGGGGTCATACAGTTAGGCGAGCCGTTGCGATTTGTCGAGATAAGTTCTTAAGTTAAAGGTACTTAGCCACCGTAGCTCAGTGGTAGAGCTCTCGATTCGTAATCGAGTGGTCGACAGTTCGACTCTGTCCGGTGGCTCTCCACTCCGACGACTCTGTGGAAATTCCTGCGGTTCGTAGCTTGAAACATCAGCAGTCTGTACTCGCGTTCTAGGATGGTGATCGATGTTCAGCGACTGGTTCTGGGTGCAAAACGTTGTCTTCCCGATTCTCGGCATGGGAATGGGAATGACCGTGATCTTCATGATCTACCGCACTATCCATAAGGTTCTGGATCGGAAGATGGGAAAGGGGCTCGCAGCGGGCGACCTCGATGAAATCCGGGCCGAGATCGAAGAGCTAAAATCGGAACTCGGTGGCCAGATCGGGGAACTCCACGAACGAATGGATTTCGCGGAACGCGCGTTAGTTAGCGGCAGAGTAAATAAGGAGCAGGGCTGAACCCCTGTAGTTCGCAGCTGGTCGGCGTTAGAGATCCAGCAGCAATCCCGCTATTGTGAAATAGATCACCAGGCCCGTCGCGTCCACCAGAGTGCTGACGAGAGGCGCCGAAACTACCGCCGGGTCGAGCTTGACCGCCCTGAGCATGACCGGGAGCACCGCTCCCACCAGGTTGGCCCACACTACCACAGCCACCATCGTAGTTCCCAGTACAAGGGCGATTTGCATATCGCCGCCCCCGACGAAATAGCCCCTGATGCCGAGTGCGACCGCGAGCAATATTCCGAGCAATAAACCGACCGCCAATTCTTTCACTACGACTCGGCCCCAGTCGCGTGCTCTTAGCTCTCCGGTGGAGAGACTGCGTATTACCAGCATCGCCGATTGGGTTCCGGTGTTACCTCCGGCTCCGGTAACCAGCGGCACGAAAAACATCAGTACGACCATCGCGCTCAGCGTGGTCTCGAAATGTTCCATTACGCTCGACGTTAGAAATCCCGTGAACAGCAGGATCAGCAGCCAGCCGACTCTCTTGCGCCACAGTAGCCCGATACTCGCCCTCACATAATCGATATCTGTTGGAGCGACTGCCGCGAGCTTCTGAATGTCTTCGGTTGCTTCCTCTTCCATGACTTCGATGACGTCGTCACTCGTGATGATGCCTTTCATGCGACCGGCGGCATCCGTAACCGGGAGGGCGGCTATCCCGCGGTGGTGCATCAGCGCTGCGACCTCTTCCTGGTCGGTGTCCTCGGATACCGTTAGTACTTCCTCATGCATCAGATCGCGTACGGTTTCCCCGGGTCGCGCTCCGAAGAGATCACGAAAACTTACCACGCCAACCAAACGCGCGTTCTGTTCCAGCACGTAGACGTATCGCAGCGTTTCAGGCCTTTCGCGTAACTGCATGCGGAGCGTGACGATCGCCTGGTCTACCGTCATGTGAGGCAGCACATGAGCGAAGTCCGGGGTCATGAGACCACCGGCTTCGTCCTCTTCGTAGGCGGCGAGAGTTTGTACCTCGGCGAGATCTTCAGGTGCCAGTGATCGGAACACGTCCCGGCGAACTCCCTCTTCGAGTTGCTGGAACACGTCCGTCAAATCGTCGGGAGGAAGCAGAGCCAACAGCTTGCCGCGCTGCTCTTGTGGGGACTTGAGCAGAAGCTCCGCCTGGTCATGCGCTTCGAGCATCGTGAACAACTCGTCGGCGCGTTCGCCGACTTGGTGCTCAAACGCCTCTAGCCGCTCCTCTCTAGAAAGGATCGGCCATGCGGCTCTCAGCTCATCGAGAGACAGCGAAAGGTGTTCAGTCGTATCACTCATGCGACCAGATAGTACTCCCCGATTCAAGTCCAAACAAGGTGAATCTGCACTTCAACTTCTTACCACCAGTCCGAGGCCGCCGAGGATACCCGTTCCCCCCACGGCGATGCGCCACGTGACGCTTTCATCCAACAGCACGACGCCGAGCGCCACGGCTATCAGCGGAGTAACCAGAGTGAGAAGCATCGTCTTGGTCACGTCCATTTGTTTGAACAACCAGTACAGTAGGACGAACGCGAGCGCGGTTCCAATGAACGCCAAGTACGCGACCGAGATCAGGGCACGCATAGTCCAGTTATGGCTCAGCGGATTTCCCTCGAGCGCAATTCCGAGGGAGAGAAGGGTGAGCGTGCCTACGCTCATCTGAACTGTGGTCATAACAACCGAACTAATGTGCCCGCCGTCCGCCTTGATCAGGACGTCGGCATAGGCGGCGCCCAGCGCTGCAACCAGAATACCGGCGCTAGCCAGCATACCCATGGTACCGTGCGCTGCGAGTTCATCGGAGAAGATGATTGCCACTCCGGACATTCCAAGTAACACTCCCACTATCCTGGTTGCTGTCATCCTCTCGTGCGGGAGTTTGCCGTGCGCCACCAACATGCCGAAGAGAGGGAACGTTGCAAACAACAAGGCTGCCAGACCGGAGGAGATGTATTGTTCCCCCCAAAAGACGAGCCCGTATGTAATCGTGAAAGTGAGGAATCCCGTCCAAACCATCAGCATCCAGGACCCGCGGTCCCGGGGAATCCTGACCCTCTTTACGACGACAACAAGAAAAAGGGGCAATAGTCCAACGGCGAATCGAAGGCCGGCAAAGGTGAGCGGTGGCAAGTCCTCGAGTCCGATCTTGATGACGAGCCAGGTGGAGCCCCAGATCGCGCTCAACGCGAGCCATACTATTACAGGTAAGGTCATTTGCTTCGGGGTTAGGGTATGGTGCTCCAGTTGGGTTGGCCGGTGACCGAATCAAGATACATTTGGTACGGTTTGCATTCACTTGCCGGGACCGTACCCCAGCGTAAATTAAGGCTGGGTGGCCAGAGACTTGTTATCAGGGAGAGCCTATGACTGACGACGGTATTATGCGGCGTCCGGCAGACAGGAGAATGGAAGATCGCCGTAGCGGAGGCGATCTTAGGACGGGAGAGCGTCGCGCAACCCAGAGACGGATCCTCGTGAGCGATTGGACGCCCGATCGGCGTGCGGGGATCGAGCGAAGAGTGATGTTAGAACGCCGCGCAATGGCGGTCAGGAGAATCGGCGCGATGAGATCGGGTGGTGACCGCCGAAACGGAGGTTAGATCGAGAGGGATCAAGCGGATCTTAGCGAGCCCCGGTGGATGGTTTCCCCCGGGGCTTTTTTTGTGCCTCGAATCGAATCGCTAGCGCTGATCGATGGGGACGTACTGCCTTTCCCCTTCGCCGAGGTAAATCTGACGCGGACGCACGATTCTTAAATCAGGGTCCTCCAGGCTCTCCTGCCACTGGGCCAACCACCCCGGAGTTCTCCCGATAGCGAACAGAACCGGATACATCGGGATCGGGATCTTCATCGCTTCGTATATGATGCCTGAGTAGAAGTCGACGTTGGGATAGAGTTTGTGTGATAGGAAGTATTCGTCTTCTAAGGCAATCCTCTCCAGCTCCAGCGCGATATCGATCAGCGGATTCCTACCTGTGACCTCGAAGACGGTTTCAGCCACCTCCTTAACAATCTGTGCCCTGGGATCGTAGTTCTTGTAGACCCGATGTCCAAATCCCATGAGCCGAACTTCTTTGTTTTTCACGCGTTCGATGTGCGCGGGGATGTTCTTAACGCTACCGATCTCCCGCAACATGGTCAGAACCATTTCGTTGGCTCCGCCGTGCAGCGGGCCGTATAGTGCCGCGGCGGCGGCGGCCATCGCGCTATAGGGATCGACCGCACTGGATCCCACCGCACGCATGGCGTTGGTGGAACAGTTCTGCTCGTGGTCGGCGTGCAGGATAAAGAGCACGTCCAGGGCGCGCTCCAGCGCCGGGTTGGGTTCGTACTTGGCCTCCGTGGTCTTGAACATCATGCTCAAGAAGTTGCCGGTGTAGGACAGGTCGTTGTCGGGATAAGCATATGGCATGCCGGACATGTGTCGATAGGCAAAGGCGGCTAGAGTGGGAGCCTTGGCGATAAGCCGATGAATCTGGTGCTTCCGGCATTCGGCATCGTGGATCTGTTTGGCTTCCCGGTAGAAGGTCGACAGGGCGGCGATAGTACTGACGAAGACACCCATGGGATGAGCGTCGTATCTAAACCCATCCATGAACTTCTTTACATTCTCATGAATGAACGTGTGATGCACGATGTTGTACTGCCACTCTTCAAGTTCTGACTGGGTCGGCAGCTCACCGTGAACCAGCAGGTATGCCGTCTCCAGAAACGTACCGCGTTCGGCGAGTTGCTCGATCGGGTAACCACGGTATCGCAGGATACCATTGTCGCCGTCGACCATGGTCACCGTGCTCTTACAAGACGCAGTATTGGTAAGACCGGGATCGTACGTCATCAGACCGAAATCGTCTGGACCGGTCTTTATCTGCCGGAGATCAAGGGCTCGTATCGTGCCGTGCTCTACGGGCAGTTCGTAGCTCTTTCCGGTCCGGTTATCCGTTATAGAAAGCGTGTCCTTCGCCAAAGTTACCCCTGCCGCAAACTGTATGTGTGAATCCAAGACGCTGCGGGTTGTGTTCCCGCCCAACTACGAAGTATAAGTTGTGGTGCATGTAAAGACACCTGTAGTCGATGGACTCGTCACAGGTG
>JACZUR010000181.1 GCA_022573095.1 Gemmatimonadota bacterium
GGACACGGATCTCGGGCAACGATTAATGATCTGATACTGGCGCTCGCGACTGGAATTCCGGTGGCCCAGACCAGCCGTTAGATTTCTGGACCGTGTAGTTCAGACAATTTGACTGCCGGATCTCAATCCTCGAAACGGCACTGGCGGTGATTGGGTTGGGGTGAGGGGAAACAATAAGACGGACAAAGACGGTGAAGGATGGATGGGATTGAGGGTGTAAGCTCTAGGCCGCAGCGGTAGGCCCACCACCCCCCACTCTCTGCTCCCTGCTCCCTGCTCCCTGCTCCCCTATTCAATCTTTCTGACATATAGATGATTTTGCCACTTCGAAAGGGGGCTCAACCCCGTCTCCCAATAGCGCGCCAGCGCATCCCGCGCATTGATGATGACCTCGTCCTCTCGCGTGGGATCGCGGAAGTGATACTCTAGTCCGCCTCGCTCCTCCTCTTCAGCGTACTCTACCACCTGCCGGCCAAGATCCGACCGATTCATATCGAATGGAACCCAGTCGGTGCTGGCGAGGAGGCCACCATAAGTATATTCCGGAACGTCGTTGCAAAGTCCACGGATACGTGCGTCGGAATATTGAATCGAAATATTGAGCAAAACGAAGCCTCCCGGTTTCAGAAAGTCGAGCGCTCCCGTCAACACCGCCCTTCTGAACCCGAAGCCGTCACCGCCCGGCATCGCCGGAGGATTCGCAACGATAAAGTCGACCTGTCCTCTCAACCGTGCCAGCTCGGTCTTCCCTTCCTCAGAGAGAGGGGTATACGAATCTGAGTGGAGGACAGAAACTTTATCCGCCACACCATTAGCCTCAGCGTTGCGCCGGGCTATCTGCACATTGGCCTCCGAAACTTCCAGGCCTACGACTTTCTCAACACCCTTTACGAGCGCAGCGGTGATCGCCAGGCAACCGGTGCCACTTCCCCAGTCCAGCCCGATCCCTGCAAGCCGGTCGCTGTAAATCGCGACGGCCTTCATACCCAGCAGGCTGGCCGGCGTGAGACCAAACGTATCGGGAGGGTGCTGGATGCTAATCGGGCCCAAGGATCCGATCACATCTTCGTCAACGGTGCTAAGATGTTCCGCGTCTCTTTCAGACATCACGGCGTGAAAGATAAGGCTTACGGGTGTGGACAATACACCTAGCTAGGAACGCGGGTCCGTCCGATCCTGAAAAGAATTACTCCGAACGCAACGTCGCTACTACGTCCAACTTCGACGCCTTACGAATCGGGATAACCGTAGCGACCAGCGCGACACCGAGAAGGCCAGCGGACACGGCTAGGAATGCTACCGGATCGGTAGGGCTCACTCCCCCTAAGAACATCGTTAGAAATCGGGTAACCGCTAGCGCCGCGGCTCCACCGATCACCATTCCAAGAACGGGCGCCGCCATTCCACGAAATACCAGCAACTTCAACAGATCGGTGCGTGTGGCACCCAACGCGATCCGCACACCGATCTCCTTAGCTCGCTGGCTTATCGCAAACGCCGTCACCCCATATACACCTACGGCAGCCAGCAACAGACCGATAATCCCCATGGCGCCCGCCACCCACGCTGCCAATCGCTGCGGAAGAAGTGCTAAATTCGTGGCCTCGCTCAACGAACGGACATCGAGTATCGGCAGGGCAGGATCCAGGTCTCTCACGATACGCCTTGTCTCCTCAACAATCGCCTCGGCATTTCCTGTGGTCCGCAGAAACAGGCTCATCTGAGCGTTGTACCGTTGCTGAAACGGCACGTAGTAGAAATTCGGTGTGTTCTCCGTCATGCGCCCGTACTTGGCGTTCTCGACAACACCGATCACTTCAAACGCTCGTTCCTGCCCTACCGGCCCGATGTAGAAAAGTTTGCCGAGTCCGTCGCCATCGGGCCAGAACCTCTCAGCCATGGCGCGATTGATGACCGCTACCCGCGTATTACTGCTATTGTCACCCTCGCTGATATCTCTCCCCGTGATCAGGGGTATCCGTAGGGTCACGAAATACCCGGGCGTAACCGTGTTGAAGAAAGCGGTGTGGCCGCCGCGGCCTTCAGGGGCTGGCACACCGGGGACGTTCACGTCACCCATGGTGGATGCACCGGCGAACGGTAGTTTTCTCGCCAGCGCGGCGGACTCGACGCCGGGCAACGCCCTCGCACGCTCGCTCAACTCGCGGAAAAACGGACCACCGCGTTGCACACTCTCACTCCCACCCAACTCCAGGTCCAGAGATATAATGTGAACTCCCTCAGCGTCAAATCCGGTGTCCATCGATTTTATCGAGGTCAGCGCACGAGCGAACAGCCCCGCTCCGATCAGCAAGACCAGCGTTACTGCAACCTGGCCCGCAACCAGAAGTTCTCGCAGCAGCGACCGCTGCGGGGTACTGGACGAGCCACCGTCCTTGAGTCCGGACATGAGCCCCGCCTTCGTGGCATGGAGAGCGGGGGCCAAGCTGAATAACAGACCGGCTACGAGTGACACGCTCAACGAAAAGATCATCACGCGCCAATCTGTTCCGAGGTCGAGGTCGACCGTGACACCAGGCGGCAGCGGTGGCTCGAACGCCATGAAAATTCCGGACATTCTACCGGCAACCAATGCACCGATGCCGCCTGCCAGCATGAAAAGCACGAGAGCTTCGGTTACCAGTTGTCTCACGATTCGCGCCCTTCCCGCGCCGATGGCACGGCGCACGGCAATCTCGTTGGTCCGCTCAACCGATCTCGAAAGCAGCATGTTCGCCACATTTGTTGAGGCGATCACGAGTACGATTCCTACCATGACCATGAGGACGGCGAAAAAAGCCTTCACGGGGGTCCGGATCGACGACGGGACGGGCTCCCATTTCTCGACACGCACAACGTAGACATCTGCACCCAGGAAATCATCAGCAGACTGAGCCATCATAAATTGATCGGCCAGCAATGAAAGTTCCGCGCGGGCCTCGGCGGCCGTGCGTCCCTCCGCCAGTCTAGCCAATATTTCTACGCTCCCGATGAACGGATCTCCAAGACTGGAGGCTCTAGGCATTCCGGGAGCGGCCAGACCGACGGGGACCCAAACACCAATTTGGAGACCTGCCATGTGCCCGTGGAATCCCTCGGGCGTCACCGCGATGACGGTTGTCGCGTGGCCGTTCACCATCAAAGTCTTGCCGATAACGTCTTCGGCAGAGTCGAAGGCCTTGCTCCAGAGGCGGGTGCTTATGACCGATGTGGACGCCACATTCGGAAAGAATGATTCGCTAGCGCGGAAGAACCTACCGCGTTCCGGAATCAGTCCCAGCATTGAGAAGTAGTTGCCGGTAACCGAGAGACCCATGGCGACAAACGGCTCCCCACCCGAGCCGACGGAAACGGGGGCTGCAGTGAAGGCGGCCATATCCTCAACGGTTTCGCTGTTCTCGCGCAGCTGTTGGAAAACCGGATACGACACGTCGAAGTACGCTCCGTCGAGATCGCGCGTGACTTCAACCAAACCACTGGTTCTGTCCAATTCCGGCACGCCTTTGAAGAGCACGCCGTTCACAACACTGAATACAGCGGTATTCGCTCCGATCCCCAAGGAAAGGGTCAATACCGCTACAGCTGCAAACCCAGGTCTTCTTCGTAACGTGCGCAGCGCGAATCGAACATCTTGAAAGAACAGATCCATTGTTTTTCTTCCCACTGGTAGCCGGTGATGGCGGTTGTAACCCTGAACCGGTCCGACCCGCCGTGTCTTCGTAAGGCGGCGGCGTATGCTGGGTACGATCGATCCGATGGCTTGCCGCCAGTACCAGCGGTACGCAGGCCGAGGACCGTCGTTCTTAACTCTGTTCTCGAACTCCTCCGCCAGATCTGAGAGGAGAAAACGGCGATCCTCCGGATCCACAACGAAGCGAAGAATCGCTTCCGCAAGACGAGGTGGCCGAACCACGCTACAGCTCTGTTTCCAGAGTCAGCGTCGGCCCAGTCATCATCCTGTGCAGCATCGACGTTGAGTGACGGAGTGCACGTTCCCCTTTGGCAGTCAGGCGGTAAAATTTCCGGGCGCGCCCTCCCCTCGTCGGTAGGGGCTCGGAGATGCGGTGCCTCAGCAGCCGTTTGTCATCCAGCCGCCCTAGCGTCGCGTAGACAGCCCCAATGGATACCGAGCGCCCCGTCGTTGACTCGATCTCCCGACGGATTGCAGCACCGTACGCCTCGCCACCCAGCCGGACGAGTGCCAGCAGCACGTATAGCTCGAATTCCGCGAGAAAAATCTCCATTTTTCCAGCCATATCTCCTACAACGGAATAGATATCAGAAAGTTTCACTGGGATCTGGCCAGCTATCACCCCGACCCCCTTTCAGCGGGGCGCGACCGTACGTCACTCGGCTTCCGCAGTTGGTCGCAGTGCCATTGCCGCACCTAGGGACCTTCCTATACAGTTGTTTGGTAACATCTGCGTGGGCGGTCGGTTGCTTGTCAGTTCGGTCGACGTGTCTTGCGGATGCAGTCGTGATCATGAAGACTCGGATCACATTACGATGCCCCCATAGCTTATATTTGCAGGTTCGTACCCATCGTGAATAAACGGGGCGTTGCCGTCCAGACTGCCGCCCCACGCTGTAACCCAGTTCAAGGACGTCTGAGGCCCGCGTGAAGCTCTCTGATATCTGCATCCAGCGACCGGTTCTGGCCAGTATGATGAGCGCCGCCATCGTGCTGTTCGGGATCCGCGATCTGGACGAGCGCGATCTGAAGCTCGTGCCACCGGAAGAGCTCACAACCGAGCAGCTCGAGGTGTGGAACCAGGCCTACGACCCCAAAAACGACCCGTTCCG
>JACZUR010000182.1 GCA_022573095.1 Gemmatimonadota bacterium
CCAGGGCAGGAACATCTCTGTGCTCCAGCCATCTTCGAGGGAGGCACTGCCCCGCTGCCAGGGACCGTCCCACTGCCTCGAATATTGCCGCTCTGGCGCGATCTTGCCATCCAGCGCCGAGCCACCAAGCCCGACCTCAAACCAGTAGCCGTACAATCCCTGACCCGATGTATCAAGGGTGATGCCGAAACTATCGCGGGTTATGAACGAATCGCGACTCGATAATCGCTCAACCAGGGTCTCTGCGGGTTGCTGCATCTTGACGCCGACGTAAAGACCTTTCTCGGTGTAGAAGTAACGGACGTCCGTTTGGTACTTCGGCACGGTCATGTCATCGGGACTGGTCACGATCATGCCGTCGTAGCTTGAGACCCTGGCCCAGACGTTCTCATCCAATAGACCATCCAGATTTATTTCCAGGGTATCTTCGGCAAAACTAGGCACCTCAATGGTGAGGGACGCGCCTGCCCCTGAAGGTGCATTTTCCGCATGAGAGGGGGTGAGAAACGCCGCCGCGACCAAACCGACGACCATTCGAGCCAACGAAACCATAAATTAAGGAACTGCGCAGAGCAAATTCCCCATTATATCATTGCCGCGGTATTCGGCGCCTCCAGCTCACTAGCCTGGATTATTCATGAGAAAGCGTAGCGAGGTTGTCGAGAGTAGTAAAAACACAGGGTGCGCGGACTGAAGGGCGCGGAGGCGTGCTCGACAGCACGTCGAGCACCCGGAAGGAGCACGCCCGGCCTGCGAGGCCCGGTGATTTGCTGCTATCGGCGACCGCAGTAGCTTGTTCATGAATAATCCAGGCTAGGAGCGCCTCAAGAGCATCAGGCGACCATCTCCGGCCAAGGCGTAATAACTGCGCGGGTCATGTGCGAAGCCGACGGCCAGAATGGCTGACCCGGTGGGATGCCAGAGATTGCGAGCTTCGATTTCGAGCTCGTCCAACGAGACCTCCCGTTTGGTCATGCTAACTGCGTCGCGAGCGCGCAACTCTACCACTGTGCACTCCCAGCTTCACTCCACGCGGAGATTTTCTGATCGGGTCGCCCGCAGCTCGCAGCTCGAACACCTGGTCCCTCAATTCCGCGGCGACCTCGAAGTCGAGTTCTGCCGCCGCCTCTTTCATCTGTTTCTCCAAGATCTCTATCATATCCTCACGCGATACGTCCTTGGACATCACGGTTTCTTTAGCGCCGGCGCCATAGTCCGATCGCACGTCGGCCACCCGCGTCACAAATCTTACCTGATCAGCGGACTTCTTTATCGATTTCGGCTTGATGCCGTGACGTGAGTTGTACTCGCGTTGCAGGTTGCGGCGCCGGTCCATCTCCGCTATGGCCCTTTGCATCGAGCCGGTGATCCTGTCCGCGTAGAGAATGGCCTTACCGGCTTCGTTGCGAGCTGCCCGGCCTACGGTCTGAATGATCGAACGCTCTGACCGTAGAAATCCCTCGTGGTCGGCATCTAGAATCGCGACCAGAGATACCTCCGGAAGGTCCAGCCCCTCGCGCAACAGGTTGATTCCGACTAGCACATCAAAATCGCCCAGTCGAAGGCCCCGGATAATTTCCATTCTCTCGATGGTATCGATATCGGAGTGCATGTATCTGACACGTACGCCGCATTGCTGTAGGAAGTCGGTGAGATCCTCAGCCATCCGCTTGGTCAGAGTCGTGATCAAGACCCTTTCACCTTTCACCTCCCGCTCTCTGATCTCTGACAGCAGGTCGTCTACCTGGCCCGCTACCGGCCGTATCTCAACCTCTGGATCGATCAAACCGGTGGGCCGAATGACCTGCTCCACCACGACTCCGCCTGAAGATTCCAACTCACCATCTCCGGGGGTCGCTGAAACAAATACGAGTCGCGGTACGAGACTGAGGAACTCCTCGTAGTTGAGCGGCCTGTTGTCGAGGGCGGACGGCAGCCGGAATCCGTACTCCACCAAGGTAGTCTTACGGGAACGATCGCCCGCGTGCATGCCTCCGATCTGCGGTACTGTCACATGCGACTCATCTATGAACGCAACAAAGTCTTTTGGGAAATAGTCCAGCAGACACCAGGGCCTTTCGCCCTCGTCTTTGCCCAGAATATGCCTGCTGTAGTTCTCCACGCCCGCACAAGTTCCGACTTCCAGGAGCATATCGATATCAAAGTTTGTCCGCATTTCGAGCCGCTGAGCCTCGAGTAGTTTTCCATCTGCACGCAGTTCGTCGAGTCGCCCCTTCAACTCTTGTTTGATCGCGTCGATTGCCCGCTCGATCTTATGTCTCTCGACCACGAAATGCTTCGCAGGATATATCGCCGACTGCGGTAACTCGGTAATAGTTCGGCCCGTTACCGGATCGATCTTCGAAATCCGTTCGACATGGTCGCCAAAGAACTCGATTCTCACGGCCTGCTCTTCATATGGAGGAAAAACTTCCACTGTGTCGCCCCGGACCCGGAACTTCCCTCCTTCGAGTACCGTGTCATTGCGCAAGTACTGGATTCGGACCAAATCTTCGAGAACGTCGTCGCGACCCCGATCTTCCGCGACTGACACTCTCGCCATCAGGAGCTTGTAGTCTTTCGGATCCCCGAGGCCGTAGATCGCGCTCACCGTGGCCACTACAATCACGTCGCTTCGTTCCATAAGGCTTGAAGTCGCCCGCAGCCTTAGGGCCTCGATGTCCGAATTGATCGAAACGTCCTTCTCGATGTAAGTATCGCTCGACGGAACGTACGCCTCTGGTTGGTAATAATCGTAGTAAGAAATGAAGTATTCGACCGCATTCGCGGGAAAGTAAGACTTCATTTCGCCGTAGAGTTGAGCTGCAAGAGTCTTGTTGTGGGATAATATAAGGGCGGGCCAACCGTGCCTGGCAATTACATTCGCCATCGTGACTGTCTTCCCGGAGCCCGTCACGCCAAGCAAGGTTTGAAATCGTGTACCTCGCGCAAGCCCCTCAGCCAACTGCTCGATAGCCCGCGGCTGGTCGCCGGCTGGTTCGAACGGAGTTTCGAGATGAAAGCGGCCAGACATCAGCCAAAGATACTCAGGCGAACCCGCAGCCCGAACTAGCTGCTCGTGAAGGATCGGTCTCGGCGTTCGACCTTGACAGTTCCTTTCACCTTCTTCATGACGTTGAGGACTTTCTCCAGCTGAGACTGGTTCTCGACTTCGACTAGCACCGAGCCGAACATCGTGCCGTCCCTGGTAGAAAGCTGGGCGCTCTTTATGTTCGTACCCGTCCCTGATATCGCCGACATCAGGTCAGCGTACAGGCCCCTTCGATCCTCGCCGACAACTCTGATTTTCACTACGAATACTTCGCCCTGATCGGACTGCCAGTCTATTTCGACTCTGCGTTCGGGATCGTCCGTCATTACAAGAAGGTTGGGGCAGTCGCTGCGGTGGATCGAAATCCCTCTTCCTTTGGTGACAAATCCCACCACCCTGTCGCCGGGCACGGGCTGGCAGCACTGAGCGTAGCGTACCATGATGCCCCCCATACCCTGGATCTTGACTCCGCGGCCCAGGCGTATGCGATCTATGACCCTGCCGAACCGTGTTGGCTTCGGAGCCTCCAGTTCCTCGCTCTTATGATCGGGGAACAGACTCTTCAGTACCTGACCCACCGCCAGATCGCCGGAGCCAAGAGCCTGATACAACGACTCCTCGCTTCCAACCGAAAAATTCTTCACCGCGTCCGCTACGCTTGTGCTACCGGGAGCAGGTAGGCGTCTCCGGCGCAGTTCCCTACCCAACATTTCCTTGCCAATCGAGATGCTCGTCGCAGACTCCTCTTGCCTGATCCACTGCCTGATCTTGTGCCGAGCCCGGGCGGTGCGTACGTGGTCGAGCCAATCTCTACTTGGTCTGGGCTGCGTTCCGGTGATAACCTCCACAGTCTCGCCGTTTCTCAGCGAGCGGTGGAGCGGCGCAATGCGCCCGTCTACCTTGGCGCCCCTGCACCTCAATCCCACCTCGGTGTGAACTGCAAATGCAAAATCGATCGGCGAGGCTCCCCGGGGCAGGCGTTTAACATCGCCTTTGGGAGTAAACACAAATATTTCATCCTGGTAGAGATCGATCTTCAGGAACTCGAGGAACTCACTGGAACTCATCGAATCAACCTGAAGATCCAGAAGCTGCCGGAACCAAGTAAACTGACTATCCAGCTCATCCGCTCTCTGTTCCTTGTACACCCAGTGCGCCGCGATACCGTATTCAGATATTATGTGCATCTCCCGGGTCCTGATCTGTATCTCATACAACTGTCCCCCCGGTCCAAAGATCGTCGTGTGCAGGCTCTGGTATGCGTTCGACTTAGGAGCAGCGATGTAGTCCTTGATCCGCTCCTGGAGGTGGGTCCATCTGTTGTGCACTAGGCCCAACACGCTGTAGCAGTCGGCTTTGCTATCGACCAGAACACGGACTGCCATCAGGTCGTAAATCTCCTCGAAGGGTTTGTTGCGCTGTTTCATCTTCCGATAGATGGACCAGAGATGCTTGGGACGCCCCGTAACTTCGAAGTTTTCGATCCCCGCTCGTTCGAGTTCCTTACTGAGCGGAACTCTGAACCGCCCAATCAACTCTTCGCGCTCATCCTGAGTAGCTTGAACCTCATAAGCTATTTCATGATAGTCGGCTTTCTCGAGCACCTTAAAAGCCAGATCCTCTAGTTCTGACTTAACGCCGGCCATACCAAACCGATGCGCCAGAGGCGCATAGATCTCGCGGGTTTCCAGGGCGATACTTTCTTGTTTGTCCGGAGATAGGTGCTCGATTGTGCGCATGTTATGCA
>JACZUR010000014.1 GCA_022573095.1 Gemmatimonadota bacterium
GGGCTCAGACTGAGGCCGACAGAGTTGTAGCCATTCTGACAGAGGCTTGGGAGTCTGCGGGCGAGATCGTGATCCCGGATCCTGTCGAGCGCGGCCCGACACTTTCCAGTGGTGTCGCATCGCAACTGAGGGCGCTCCCGGATTTTGTGGTAATCGTCGCCCGTAACGGTGTGGTCCACATATCCGATGCTGTTCGTGAGCTCCCTTTCGCCCAGGTGGAACGGCTCTCGACAACCGCCTTGTCAGCCCCGGCGGGAGAAACAAACGGCTACATAGACCTAGCTGGTGCAGTGGGCCGACTGCGGTATTACTTCAAACCGATTAGAGAGGCAGGTCCCAACCTTCGTGGCGTGCTCGTCGCCACGTCAGCCCGAAGCGTGGGCGTCGGTCCGGCCAGACTCCTGACTACAATGGCCCTGATGGCTCCTCTGATCTTTGGAGCTTCGATACTGCTCGGCCACTATCTCGTTGGTAGAACATTTCGACCGGTGATGAACATCGTCGATGAGGTTGAGGCAATCACCGATGGCCGCAGCCTCCATCGCCGGTTGGCTGAACCGCTCCCCTTCGATAGTGACGAGGTCAGCAGACTGACGAGCACGCTCAATGCAATGTTCGCGCGGCTCGAGATCAATTTCGCTAACCTGCGGAGGTTCACCAGCGACGCGAGCCACGAATTGAAAACGCCGCTCACGATCCTGCGGGCCGGCGTAGAGCAGGCGATTACCCATCCCGCGGCGAATCCCGAAATTCTCCAGATCCTGGAGGAAACACTGATTGAGGTGAATCGCATGACTGACCTCGTCGAGTCTCTCCTCGTTCTGGCCAGCGTGGATGAGGGCCGCGCTCCGCTACTGCTGGAGGAAGAGGACCTAAGAGAGTTCATGACCGAGATTGCGGAAACCGCGAGCTTGCTGGGAGAGCAGGAGAGAGTGGCTGTCGAAGTCACCGTTCCCGAAGAATCTTTCACTTTTATGGTTGACCGGAGCCGTTTCCGGCAGCTGGCAATGAATCTGCTTTCGAATGCGGTCAAGTACACCCCTGCGGGAGGTAGGGTATACGTCGAGTGCGAGGTGGACGGTCAGCGACTCGTGTTCAGGGTGAGGGACACAGGTATCGGTATTGCGCCCGGCGACCTGCCGCACATATTCGATCGCTTTTGGCGCGTCGATCCCGCTCGCAGCAGCACGGGAAGGAGGCCCGGAACCGGTCTTGGGCTCGCGATCTGCAAATGGATCGCGGAGGCTCATGGAGGCTCGATTACCGCCCGGAGCCGCCCGGGCAGGGGATCCACATTCACCGTGACGGTGCCGCTGGAGTCTAGCAATGAGGCGAAAGCGAAATCGACCACGGTTCCGTAATGCATTTGTCATTCTTTTGTAATGTTTCACACAGATAGTTGCGAAACCTTGCGGTGTCTGTAGTGGTAGATTTTGGGTAACTAGCTAGACCGGGCGGGAGACAGGCGGATGTTTGACAATCTGGTCGTATCCAATCCGAGGAAGAAGAAAGTGGGTGAGCGGCTTCCGAGCGCTCTGCTTTCCCTCGTCTTGCACACAGGCCTCATCTACTGGGCGATCACCGCAACGATGATCGGTGATACCGGTGAGGGCGATGCCCCGGCCGACACAACGCTGGTGTTCCTGCAGGAGGAGCAAGAGGAGGAGCCGGAACCGGAACCCGAACAGCCGATTGCTCGGCTGAATCCGCCGCCCATGGGGTTCCAGATCATGACCGCTCCGATCGTGATACCCACAGAGATTCCACCGATCGATCTGAATCAGAGATTCGATCCACGCGATTTTTCAGGAGTTGGTATCGAGGGCGGAATCTTTGAAGGTGTCGTGGGTGGAACCGGTCCCGTCGACCTCAACCAGATGTTCGTGGAGGCGATGGTCGATGAGCGGCCCGAGAATATTTCATGCCCGCCTCTGAACTATCCGGAATTGCTCAAGCAGGCCGGAATCGAGGGAACCGTGTTGATACAGGCGGTCATCGATACAACTGGTCACGTCGAGCCGGGTTCAATCCAGATTTTGAGTAGCGATCACGCTCAGTTTGAGCGGCCTGCCCGCTCCCTTCTGCAACGCTGTATATACAGGCCCGGGAGAATTCGCGGCCGACCCGTACGGGTGCTGGTTCAGCAGCCGATCACGTTCACGATAACCCGACGTTAAACAAGAAAAAGAAAAAATATACCAGAGGTTTTCTCACAGATAGGTAAGTACTTTTATCCAGGAATCTTGGGCAGTTAAGGAACGGAGGAGCACCACAGATGGAAATATTAGAGCTTTGGTATCAGGCGGGACTTTTCGCCCGGGGAATCCTTGTCACGCTGGCGGTCATGTCGGTGTATTCACTGGGAATAGCGGCCGGGAAGTGGTGGAGGATAAGGAAGAGTACTCGCGAGACTCGCAAGTTCGCTCCTGAATTCGCCCGCTTTCTCCGTGAAGAGGATCTTGACGCGGCCATTAGCCTCGCGGAAGGTCATAAGATCTCCCATGTCGCTCGCGTGCTTGGGGAAGCCCTGTCGGAGGTCAAACCCCTGTTGACCGACCGCTCGACGGTTACGTCAGGGGACATCAATTCAGCTGAGCGGGCAGTCGAACGTCAGATGCTGATCCTGATTGCGGAGCTAAAGCGCGGGAACGGCGTGCTGGCCACGGTTGGTTCTACGGCTCCCTTCGTCGGGCTGTTGGGTACTACCATGGGAGTTGTAAACGCCTTCACCGGTATGGCAACTTCGGGATCCGCCGGCCTGTCGGCGATCTCTGCCGGTATCGCGGAAGCGCTCATCACCACCGCCTTCGGATTGATAGTCGCTATTCCCGCTGTGTGGCTCTACAACTACTTCGCCACGAAAATCGAAAATCTGACTGTTGAGATGATGTACACTTCTAAGGAGTTGATCGATTATCTGATCAAGAGCGTCGGCAGCGAGTTCGGCCGGTCGATTTTCACGAAGGAGTTCAAGACACAGCAGGCGAGCCAATCAGACCACATCAGCAAGTAACTGTCCACGATGGCTAGCATAGGGATTATAGATCAATGGCAATAAGCACAGGTGGGACCGGAGACGAAGTAAACGCTGAGATCAACGTCACTCCGATGATCGACGTCATGTTGGTGCTGCTGATCATCTTCATGATCGTAACGCCGCTGGTCTCTGCCGGGTTTAGTGCCCAGATGCCCGAGGGCAGGAACCGCGAACGTGCGGCGGAAGATAGCGGAGACATAGTACTTGGGATATCGCAGCAGGGACGATATTACCTGGATTCCGGAACGGGTAAGATCTTGCCCGTCGTTTCGGAAGATGCGATGCAATCGCAGTTGGATGTGCTGGAGAGCATGTTAACGCGCCTATATAGTAACAGAACGAAAGATAAGATCCTCTTCTTCAAGGCCGATGCCGGTATCGAGTTCGGTGAGATCCAAGAAGCCTTAGAAGTCGCGCGTCGGTCTGGCGTTCGCGTCCTGGCGGCGGTTACTGTCAGGCCTAGACGAGAAAGCGAGAGGTAGAACTATGTCGATGGCAGCGGGTACTGACAGCGGCGGGTACAGCTCCGCCATCAACATGACGCCGATGATCGACGTCCTCCTGGTCTTGTTGATCATTTTCATGATGCAAGTGTCACTGTCCCGTGAGGTAATGAAGGTGCAGTTGCCCCCGCAACAGCAGCCCAATCAGCAGCAGGAAAGCAGCCAGAGCAACCAGATCGTGCTCCATCTGTTGGCGGACGGAGGATACACCATCAATTCGGAGCCGGTAGCGTTCAGCCAGCTGGATGCGCGCCTTCATCAGATCTACGACACCCGCCCGGCCAAATTGATGTTTGTTAAGACGGCGCCTAACCGTACCTACGGCGAGGTTATCGAGGCTATGGACATCGCCCGCAGCGCTGGTGTGCAGGTCATCGGCCTCACGCCCCCGGAGCTTTCCGGCGGCGGATAGGGTTGCACGAGCCGCGTTTCCCTGGGCTAACGCGGAGTGAGCGGCGAGCGGGCGCGGGGACTTTATGGAAGGCTCTCGCGCCCGTAGTGTATACTAGGCTATGAGACGCACACGTTATCCACAGGTATCTCTCCCTAGGACTCGCACTGTTTCGGGTGGCGGAGTGCTGGCTTCGGTAATGATACATCTGGCTGTGATTTTAGCGGTGCTGTGGGAGCCAGCTCCGGAATCGAACCTCTCACCACAGTTTGGAGGACCGGGGCTGCGCGGTGGTGGCGGTGGTGGTGGGACCGAGCGTATCGATTTCATAGTCATGCCAGCCTATCAGTCTACATCCCAAGAGGTTGCTCTTCCCACTCCGGAGCTCGTTCCCCCGCAGACACTCGTGCGCCCGGAGATCGTTCCGATCACGCGTCGCGATGTGAGGCAACAAGCCGTTCCGAGGCGGCGGTTGGCGGCGGCGCTGGTGCGGGGTGCCGGTATCGGAACGGGCAGTGGCGCGGGGGCGGGAGCCGGAGTTGGGTCCAGGGAGGGTACGGGAGCGGGCAGTGGTATCGGTCCCGGTACCGGCGGGGGTGGCGGTAACATTTATCCACCCACGCCGCGCCAAACTTTCATCCCGCCCACCGATAGGCCCGATGACGTAAAGGGCCGTTCGTTTGAAGTACATTTTTGGGTGGATGAAGGTGGACAGGTTACCAACGTTTCCGTTGAGCCCACCATGGGCGACCGGCAATACCGGGAGAAATTTATCGCACTCATGTACGACTACGTCTTTACTCCAGCGCTAGCAGCGGACGGAGCAGCTGTGGCCGGCGAAATAATTATTACCTTTACACTTTAGTCCTTCCTCAATTAACCGAATAACTCAGGCCTAGGTATATGCGATATCTGAAACCGGTGTGGGCAGGGCTGATATTGCTGGTCGGCTCCCAGGTACAACTTGTAGGTCAAGAGCTCGAGGTGGAGGCTCCTCGGGTGTTCTTGAAGGGGATTGCCGCTACCGTTACGGTCAGCGCCCCGGGTTGGACCGACCCTGTTGCAGTATCGCTCCACACGGCGGATGGGCAGCTGGTCCAGACCGGGGTTGTGGCGCCGTCAGGATCGATCAAGTTCGCAGACGTGCTGCTGCATTCCGCGGAACAACTCCCTCTCGAAATCAGAGTAGATGGAGAACGCTCAGCGGAAGTCGACCGACCATTGCTCCCGGGGTTGGTGAGCGTACTCCCACCGCTGCTCGCGATCGCGCTGGCGCTCGCCTTCAAGGAAGTCGTAGTGAGTCTTTTTGCAGGGATCTGGCTGGGATGCCTCTTCTTGGTAGGATACAATCCCTTCAAGGCCGTCCTGATGGTTATCGATACGTACGTTCGCGAAGCCATGGTATCGTCGGACCGCGTCTCGATTATCCTTTTCTCGCTGATTCTTGGTGGAATAGTAGGCATACTGGGGAAGATGGGAGCCACGAAGGCGGTCGTGGACGCGTTGGCGCCTCTAGCGACTTCGCGGAAGAGAGGACAGGCCGCAACCTGGCTCGCTGGCTTGGCGATCTTTTTCGACGATTATTCCAATACGCTGATAGTCGGCAACACGATGCGTCCGGTCACGGACCGGCTACGCATATCGAGGGAAAAACTAGCGTACATAGTTGACTCGACCGCGGCTCCGGTCGCTGCGATCATGTTCGTGTCAACATGGGTCGGCTACGAGATCAGCCTTATCGGCAACGGATATGATCTAGCTGTCGCGCAACAATCCGGCAACGCTGCCATAGTTGCGGGACTGCAAACCTACTCACCTTTCGCCGTGTTCATCAGAACCATTCCGTACCTGTTCTATCCGATCCTGGCGATTTTCACCGTGGGTTTGCTCGTGGTTACTGGACGCGACTTTGGTCCCATGCTGCGGGCCGAGAGAAGAGCTGCGTCGGGGGGCGGTCTCTACCGGCCGAACGCCCAACTGCTGACTGACGCTGGCGGCCTGGTGAATGAAGTTCCGGAAGGTAAGGGAGCGGGGTGGATCAGCGCGCTTGTTCCCATCGCTGTGCTGGTCTTCACGGTGCTGGCTGGGCTCGTCTATACAGGGAAGGAAGCGCTGGAACCGGGTACGCCTGCTACGCTGACCAACATATTCGGGGGAGCCGATCCGTTTACGCCGCTGCTTTGGGGGTCACTTCTTGGATGTATTACCGCCATTGTCATGGCGGTAGGGGGAAAGGTGCTGACTCTCCAGGAGTCTATTGAGGGTCTCGTCTCTGGTATGCGCGCCATGCTGCTCGCCATGATAATACTCGTGTGTGCGTGGTCGTTGGCTGACGTCACGAATTCACTCGGCACCGCCGCCTACCTGTCGCAGGTGCTTTCACAAGCAATCCCCGTCGAGTTACTGCCAGTCTCGGTGTTCATCGTGGCGGCTGGCATCTCGTTCGCGACCGGAACTTCCTGGGGTACCATGGCCATCTTGTTGCCAGTCGTGATTCCACTCATGGTTGCACTCGGTGGAGAGGCGATTGTTGCTGGAGGTGCAGATAATCATGTGCTGCTTTCCGGTATAGCCGCCGTGCTGGCAGGCTCTATATTCGGAGACCACTGCTCGCCGATATCTGACACTACGGTGTTGAGTTCCATGGCGTCTGGTTGCGACCATGTCGACCATGTTCGAACGCAGCTTCCCTACGCGCTCGTTGTGGCGGGTATAGGGTTGGTTCTGGGAAGCATCGCCACAGCATACGGAGTTCCTCCGCTCGTGTCGTTGCTGCTTGGTGCAGGCGCGATTACGGCGGTAGTTGTCTTTGTCGGTGAAAAAGTCGAGGATACTGCGTAAGCTTCGGTAGCAGCGTCCTACACCTGTCTGGCCAGGCGATGCGCAAGCTGCAGCGCGCCCAGCGCTCCGTCTACCCGGCAGTTGCAGAAACCGGCGCCCGGTAGCGAATTGTCGAGTAAGCTAAGTACGTGGTCTCGGACCGGGGAGCCATCGGACAAGAGCCCTCCGGCGAGCGCTACGGGAACGGTGCCCTCGCTGGTGACTACTGGAATCAGTGCGCGGGCTAACTCCAGTAGATCCTGCGCTGCGTTCCTAACGAGTTGTACGGCAACCGGATCGCCTCTTCTCGCCTCGTCGCAAACCAACTTGGCCAGTGTGGCGATCTCGTCGCGTTCCGCGTTGTTCGCCCATCGTACAAACGATGGGCGGTCGGAATGCCCGATGTGGTTCGCGACCGATTCACGGAGACCCGTGTTCTCCGCCCGCCCTTGGAGGGCGCGGCCCACTTCCCGCAGGGCAGCGACAGCTAACTGATAACCGCCGCCTTCGTCTCCAATCCTCCAGCCGAGTCCGCCGACTCTCTCGATGGTCCCGTCTGTGAGTCGCGTGCACGCGAACGAACCGGTACCGGCATAGACGAGAATTCCTGCACCGGTTGGAAAGGCGCTCTCTAATGCCACCTCCGCGTCAGTAGTGACATCGAGTTTCCGGACGAGACCTAACTTTTCGAGTTCCTCAGCCAGAGCGTTTCGGCAGGCTATGTCCTCGGCTCCGGCCGCTCCGACTACCAATACCGCTGAAGCGGGCTCCCATGTCGTCTTCTCTCGCACAGTTTCCAGAAGCTTACCTATCGCCTTTGCCGACTCCGACTCCCGTCCGGGAGTAATGGCGGCGGGTTCTCCCAGCGCCCTGGCAAGTGGGGTTGAGGGGTGCTCTGCAAGAGCGATGGACGTTCCAGATGCACCTGCGTCAACGCCAATCAACATGCTAACGGTCAACCAGGTTGCGGATCAAACTCGACATCGAGCTTACTATCAAGGATGTTGCTGTTCCGAGTGGTACGTACCACGGCCACGCCAGGTCGGCGAAAGGACCAGGCTTGATCAGCACTACCACCAACATTACCAACGATGTGATCGTTATCGACGTTATCGCGTCGAATTGGGTATATCGCTTTTCGGTCCCGGCGATCAGATAGGTTCCCAACAGGGCGCCGTAGGTTATCGATGCGATCGAGAGCGCGAGCACCACGACAGGCTGGTCGCTCGAACTAAAAGAGAGCGCACCGCCGGTTAATATGATGGCCCAGACGACCGTCAATATTCTACCAACCTTCAACAGGTGGGCTGGATCGCTCTTTCCGGTTATGTACGAATAGAAATCGTGGGTGGTGGCCGAAGCGAGCGAGTTGAGGCTCGAACTGACCGTGCTCATGGCAGCGGCTAGGATACCGGCGATTACGAGACCGGACACGCCTGGCGGAAGGTAATCGAGAACGAATCTGGGATACAACTCGTCTCCGGGAATATTGGCTCCGTATGAACTCACTGCCCAGATGACCGATCCCACCAACAGAAACACGGCGAACTGAATTATCACGAGAACTCCCGATCCAACCAGTGCGTAGCGCGCGTCTCCCAAGCTACGAGCGGCGAGGAGCCGTTGCACGATGAGGTGATCGGTTCCGTGGGAGGCGGCAGACAACAGCGCCCCGCCAACGAGTCCGCTGAGAAGTGTATAGGGAACCGTAAGAGAAAGCTGCGTATCCAGTGTCTTCAGTTTTCCGGCCTCGCGGGCTGTGTCTAGCAAAGTGTCAATGCCGATGAGATTGGCGGCAACTATAATTGTAGCGATTCCTCCCACGAGGTAAACGCACATCTGCAGTACGTCCACCCACACCACCGCCTTTATACCGCCCATCCACGTGTAAACTACCGTCACGGCTACAACTACCGCTACGGACATCGGTACTGACCAGCCGGTGATAATTGACAGCGGAATCGCGGTCGCAAAAACGCGGACGCTGTCGCCCAGCGATCGGACCAACATGAAGACGGCCGAGGCCGTACGCCTGGTTGCACCGCCGAATCGGCGTTCCAGTCTTGTGTATGCGGTTTGCTGATCTCCGGAGAAGTATCCGGGTAGTAACCAAATAGCGACAGCGATTCGGCCGATGAGGTAACCGAGCGGTATCTGCAGGAAAGTGAGATTTCCGCGTGCCGCGATTCCCGGAATCGAGATCACGGTAAGCGCCGAGGTTTCGGTTGCCACTATGGACAGCATGATCGCCCACCACGGTAGATCTCGGTTGCCAAGAAAGTAATCGGTCGCGTTCTCTTGACGGCGGCCGAAATGGAAGCCGATAGCTAGCACGACGGCGAAATACGCCGCCATGACGACAATATCGGCTAGAATCACGCTGCCTCCTCGCTGGGATTGTTGCCACTACAAGTGTCAGCTTGGCAAGAAAAAGGTCCGTAAAGTTACGGACCTGGATACAGCTGTGGGAAGAACCCGGCTACGCAGAAAACGACGATCCGCAGCCGCAGCCGCCTGTGGCTTTAGGATTCTCAAACGCGAAACCGGAACCCTGCAACGTTTCAACGTAGTTTATGGTTGTTCCGTTGAGGTACTGGGCGGAAAAGGCGTCGACGAAGATTCTCACACCCTCATGGTCGATGATCATATCGTCCTCGAGGGCCTGCTCTTCGATGTTGAGTCCGTACTTGAAACCCGAGCACCCGCCGGGAAGTACCGATACCCTCAATCCAGCCTCGGCGGGGAGGTCTTCCTGGTCGAGAAATCCCTTCACCTGTGTCAGGGCTTCTTCAGTGAGCGACAGATCAACTACGAACTTCGGTCTTTGGCTTGTTGCCATATCTAACTCCCAAGGTACGCTTAAACCTAGAAATCCCAGCTGCCACTGTCAATGAGCAATGGGCTCAAAACTCCTGTCGCGGCCAAGATTTCGCATGATCAGCCAGAAACAGAATCCTCCGAATCCTATTGCCAGTACACCGTACAGCATGGTACCCAAGAGGATCTGTCCTATGCCCGCTAGCACCGCGTAGATTGCAATACAGCCGGCGAACCAGTTCACCAGTGAATATGGCCCGCCAGGAATACCTTCTCCCTCCAACCCCAGCTGCGACGAAACTTTGCGCCAGCCCAGCCCGCCGGGTCTTACCTTTTTGTAGAACAGCGCGAGTTGGTGATCCGGTTCCGGCGAAGTCAGGAAGGTGACGACCAGGCTGGTGGCAATCGTGAAGCCGACGGTCCACATCATAACGAACGCAAATCCGATTCCCGATGGGTCCGCCGCGTCGTATCCGAAACCATACTGGAGTGTGGTGGCTGCGATCAACGATGCGGCCATTGCGCTTATCTCCGACCAGGCGTTTAACCGCCACCAGTACCAGCGCAAGATGAGTACGAATCCCGTTCCCGCGCCTACGGCTATCAGGATTTTCCAACCCTGTTCGACGGACGAGATAAATCGCATTGCGATAAGAGCCGCAACCATGAGCAAGAGGGTAGCCGCTCGTGCAACCATCACTCGCTGCCGCTCGGTAGCGTCTCGATTGACGAAACGTGTATAGATGTCGTTGACCAGGTAGGATGCTCCCCAGTTGAGATGCGTGCTGATCGTGCTGACATACGCCGCCGCGAACGCCGCCACCAGCAGTCCCTTGAGCGGCGATGGAAGCAGATCGACCATGACGAGCACGAATCCCTGCTCGGGATTTTCGAGGTTGGGGTATCTCACGACGCTCACGAGCGCGACCAGAATCCACGGCCATGGGCGCACAGCGTAGTGAGCAATGTTGAACCACAATGTCGCCAGGAGACTCTGTTTTTCATCTTTAGTGGCCAGCATTCGCTGGGCTATGTAACCTCCGCCACCGGGTTCCGCTCCCGGATACCAAGCAGCCCACCACTGGATTGCCACGAAGACAAAGAGGGTCGAGATCGGCAACCAACTTGCACTGAGCGGCGGCAGGATTGACAGCGCTGCCTCGCTGCTGCCGAAATGATCGGCAGCCTGTAGCGCGAGTGCATCGAGACCGCCCACGGACTTCACCGCTACCACCGCAAGCACGATCGAACCCACCATCGCGACGATGAACTGAATGAAGTCGGTAGCCACTATTCCCCATAGACCGGCGAACGTGGAAAAGGCGGCGGTAAAGACGAACAGAATGATGACGGCCGCCCACCCTTGGACACCGACGACGACCTCGATGATGGTCACCATCGCTCTGGTAACCCAGGCCATGATTATCAAGTTGATCGGGATCGCCAGGTACAGGGACCTCACAGCCCGGAGGGCCGCGGCGGGCTTGCCCGAATATCTCAACTCCGCGAACTCGGCGTCAGTCACGACTCCGGCACGGTGCCACAACCTAGAGAAAAAGAAAACGGTGAGCATGCCGCTAAGGGCGAACGACCACCAGAGCCAATTTCCGGCCACTCCGTGTCTTGCCACCATGCCTGTAACGGCGAGCGGCGTATCCGCCGCGAACGTTGTCGCAACCATCGATGTTCCTGCCAACCACCACGGTAGCGATCGACCGGACACGAAATAATCGGACATCGACCGGCCGGAACGGCGCGTAAACGCCAGACCAACAGCCGCGATTCCAATCAGATAGATCGCAATAACTAGCCAGTCTAGGACGGAAAGTCTCATGAGTCTTGCGAACCCAGTGAACTTACGACGAGATCCGCTACGCGTCCTCTCACGGAGCGGATGGCCGTGTTCTCTCGCGAAGGGTGAACTCGGTTAGTAAGTAAAATCACGAACAACTCTCTTTCAGGATCTATCCAAATCGAGGTGCCGGTAAACCCGGTGTGGCCAAAACTGACGCGAGAAAACAGTGATCCTGCGCTGCTCCCGTTCTCGGACGGCGTATCCCATCCCAATGCCCTCGTTGAACCCGGGGGAAGATTCTGCCGGCGTGTGAACTCTCGTACCACGCCCACAGAGAGGTGCGGAGAGTAGTTCTCCGGTAGTCGACCGTGATAGGCGGCAAGCATCCAGATCGCAAATCGCGCCAGGTCAGGAGCAGTCGAGAACAGTCCCGCATGCCCCGACACGCCGCCGAGCCGGTGTGCGTTCTCATCGTGTACCTCGCCGCGAACTACGTAGCCCCTCCAGGGATCGTCTTCAGTCGGTGCAATGCGGTGGCGTAGATCCGCTGCGGGGAGGTATCCGGTATCTTGCATTCCGAGCGGCTGGAAAAGCTGGCGCCGCAGCAGCGAGTCTATCCGCTCTCCTGCCACCCGTTGAGCGATCTGAGTGAGGAGGATCGCTCCGAGGTCCGAATAGGCGTACGAACTCCCTGGGGGCGTTGTCAGATCGGTTGCGTATACTTCCGCTAGAGCTTCACGTGCGCTCGATGTTTCGCTGTACAGCGGTCGAAACGGAGGCAGCCCCGAAGTGTGGGTTAGCAGGTGAACCACTCGAACCTCAGACTTTCCCGGGCCCTGAAACTCGGGGACATAGTCCTGGACGCGGGCCTGCAGGTTCAGCGAGCCATCCTCTACCAACAGCATAACCGCCGTTGTGAGTCCTATGACTTTAGTCAGGCTGGCCAGGTCGTAGATGGTGCTGTCGGCGACCGGGCGGCGGTCGTCTACCCCGTAAACTCCCGTTGCATGAGTGAAGACAATTCCGTCGCTCCTTCCTACCACAAGGATCGCTCCGGGAAACGAACCTTCGGATACTTCACTATCCAGGTAGGACGCGACACGTTCGAGCCCGGCCGGGTTGAAACCCGCCGCCTCCGGTTCTACGTGATGTAATTCAGCTAGCTGGAGGGCCGTCGCCGCCGCGAGCGCGGCGGTACCGGCTATCATGGCGAACGGATGATGTGACCGTGTCCCCGCGGGTATTCCGGACCAAGACGTATCGGTAACCGCCCGGTGATTTCGATCCTTCCCGTCAGCGCATCGGCCACGGCTCGCTCGGTGGCCGTGACCGCGCTCCAGGCTATTAGGTACGCTCCTTCATATCCGGGTAACTGGTTCATGAGGTAGGGGCTTCCCAACGAGGCGAGAACGGTGGGTTTGTTGGCGGAAGTCTCCAGCACGAGTGCGGCCAGTGAGTCGGGCAAGGCGATATGCCCCCTCCAAGCGATGAATCTCACGCTGCTAGCGAACACCACACGTGGATTATTGCTGATTATGGTCCGCGCCGAGTCGTAGGACATGGGGCCGGAGCTGGGATACAACCTGAACGGATTAACCGTGTCTCCGCGTATCCGGAGTCTCTCGCTCAGCACCTGGCCGAGGGTGAGGTTCGTTTCTTCAGCGTAGGTAATAAGAGCGGTTCGACCAGTTTGCGATCTGAAGCTGTCGATCTGTCCCGGCTGTACTAGCGTCAGCGCCCTCGCGGCGATGTCGTCCGCGATATCCTGAAACTCACTATTGCCGACAGTTTCTGGCACGGCGTTCAGGTCCACGGTGCGCCGGTCGAATAGCTGCGCGGTCTCTTTCAGCGCTAGCATCCTTGCGACTGAACTATCGAGTCTCGCCTGAGTGATGCGGCCGGACTCGACCGCTGCGACCATCGCATTGACCGCCTCAGGGATGTTTGACGGAATCAACAGCAGGTCGCTCCCGGCCTCGAAGGCTCGGACTGCGCTTTCTCCGCTTCCGTATTCGTTGACGATCGCACCCATGATCAGGGCGTCGGTGAAGACGAGGCCCTCGAATCCCAGCGAGTCGCGGAGGATCTCGGTCATGAGGACCGGTGACAACGTCGCCGGCAGATTTTCTTGTTCGTGAAAACAGGGAAGTGCGATGTGTGCTGTCATCACGGCGGTGACGCCCGCTGCGATCGCGGACCTAAAAGGCACGAGCTCGAGAGAGTCCAACCGGTCCCAGCAGGCGTCGAGGACCGGGACATCTATGTGAGAGTCAGTCCCCGTATCGCCGTGTCCCGGAAAGTGTTTTGCTGTGGTGAACAGCCCGTGCTCCGAAGCGCCTCGAATATAGGCGGAGATCAGCTTCGAGACCGCCTTGGGATCCTCCCCATGCGATCTCGTATTGATGATGGGGTTCTCCGGATTGCTATTTAGGTCGGCGACCGGTGAGAATGTAAGATGTATACCAACCGCCCGGGCTTCGATCGCGGTCACTCTCCCCATTTCGTACGCATCCAGTTCGCGATCGGTGGCACCGAGCGCCATCGCCATCGGAAACTCGGTTCCGCCGAGCAGGCGCATTCCGCTGCCCCACTCCAGATCGGCAGCGACGAGAAGCGGGAGTTCGGACGTCTCCTGCAGGCGGTTGAGTTTTGACGCGATATCCAGCGGAGACCCTACTGACACGATTATGCCTCCGACACGAGTCGAGTCGACCCAACGTCGGGCTCGCTCGAATGCCTCCGAGTCGAAGGACGTGTAACTTCCAGACAGCCAGGGTATGATGAGCTGGCCAACTTTTTCTCGCAGAGTTAGCGTTCGAATGAGCGAGTCTACCCGAGTTTCAAAGTGAGGCGCGGGAATCTCGACGTCGGGGCCGGTAGCCATGGGTGTCGGAATCATGGTCGGCAGGTCGGGTCGGGAGCGTGTACATCCCGCGACAACCAACGCGACAATCAAACAGAAGAGTGCTAGGCGATGACTACGCAATTGACTAAATACCTCGGTGTAGCGTTGCTGATTTCGAGTTGTGGCGGCGGCGGCGACGATGGAAAGATAGCGAACATTCGTCCCGGCATCGAGGTGTTGCTTCAGGATTCGGTCCATCTCCTCGAAGGGCAGCGGGTCGGTATCCTCACGAACCAATCGGGGATAGACAGCCGTAGCGTAGGGGATATCGACTTGCTGCTGGCCGCGGGCGTCGATCTCCAGGCGATCTTCAGTCCTGAACACGGGTTTCGCGGTACATTGAACCTGGAGCACATCGACCATTCGGTGGACTCGGCAACCGGCCTGCCGATTTTTAGTCTCTATGGCGAGACGCGCAGCCCCACCGCCGAGATGCTCGAACTCGTGGATCTCCTACTAGTGGACCTTCAGGATATCGGCGCGCGGCCCTACACCTACATTTCGACCGCGATACTCGCGATGCGCGCGGCGGCGCTCAGCGGAGTTCGAGTCATCGTCGCCGATAGACCGAATCCTATAAGCGGGATTACCCAGGGCCCGAGGTTGGATCCGCAGTACTCCTCGTTCGTCGGGATGCTGGATTTACCGCAGCGCCATGGGATGTCGTTCGGTGAGATGGCCCGATACGCCAATGCTACCCTGGACATCAACGTGGATCTCGTAGTCGTTCCGGTTGCGAATCTCACGAGAGCGATGTGGTTCGATCAGTTGGGATTGCCGTGGGTCCGTCCGTCGCCCAACATGCCTGATCTGGAGAGCGCTACACATTATCCGGGCCTCGTTCTCTTCGAGGCGACGAACCTCTCCGTTGGCCGGGGTACCAACGTAGCATTTCAGGTGCTGGGTGCTCCGTGGCTCGACGCTGCCGCTGTCCGAAGTCAGCTCGGTTCCGCAGTAGGGGTCGACGTGGCGGACACGACCTTTGTACCTAGCTCTCCCACCGACCACAAGTACGACGGCGAAATACTGCAAGGGCTTCGATTGAAAGTTGTCGATCGGAGTGCTTACGATCCTGTTGAACTCGCGGTAAGGATTCTTTGGGCCGTGGCCGACATTCACCCAGAGCTCGAAGTTCGCGGCGCCGCTCTCGACAGCCGATACGGGAACGATGCCATGCGCCTCTTACTGGAGAACCACACCGATCCGGAAGAAGAGATCGAGTCTTGGCAAGAGCTGCTGGCTGATTTCGCGTCGGAGGTGGCTCCGTATCTCATTTACCCTGAATGATTTGACCCGCGGTTCTGGGTAATTGCAGCCGCACAGCACGTGGGTTATCCTTAGCAGCCTGTACAACATCCGATAGTAGCCTATGACGATGATACCGCCGGGGTTGCGGAGAGGATTTGAGTCTCTCCTGAATCCCATTGTCGACCGCCTCATACGGGGGAAAGCGAGTCCTAACTTGCTGACTACGCTTGGAACCCTCGTGGCGATCGGATCGGGCGTCGCTTTTGGATTTGGCACCGTCCGGCTCGGTGGGGCTTTGCTTTTGTTGAGCGGAGTGTTCGATATGCTTGACGGGAAGGTTGCTCGAGGCGGCGGCAGGATGTCTCCTTTCGGCGCGTTCTATGATTCGACGCTTGATAGGATTGCCGAGACAGGCCTTTTCTTGGGAATCGCGATCTATTTTCTCAGGGGTGGCCTCCAGGAGAACGTCGTAACTATCGGCGTGTCGGTAGCGATTCTGGCGCTCTCGTTCGGGCTAATTGTATCGTACACACGCGCGCGCGCGGAAGGACTCGGGCTCGAATGTAAAGTTGGAGTCTTTCAGAGGGCGGAGAGAATACTCGGCCTCGGGGCGCCTACGATGTTCTTTGCAGCTGGACCAGACGGTCTTCTGCTCTTGGGAATCGTCGGAGTGCTTGCATTACTGTCGGTCATAACTGTTGTACAGCGGGTCAGTCATGTTCGTAAGGCCACGATTCCGGTGACTCGAGTCGAACCGGTCGGCGAAGTAAGCCATCGTGAACCGGCCTTTGCAGATAATCTCAGAGAAGGAAGTGGTGGTGAGTAGCGATAACGAACGAAAGGTTCAGCCTGCCGACGGCAAACTGGGTGTTCTTCTGGTAGGACTCGGCGCGGTTGGGACGACGTACGTCGCGGGTGTGCACAACGTTCGCAGGGGAACGGGCAAGCCGGTGGGGTCGCTTGCGGAACTCGCGACCGTCAGGCTCGGAAAACGTACCGACGAGCGAAGTCCCCGCATAAGGGAGTTTGTGCCGCTCGCGTCCCTGGACGATCTAGTGTTCGGCGCTTGGGATCCGATACCTGACGATGCCTACGAGTCCTGTAAGGTGTGTGGTGTGCTGGACCACCAACACGTGGACCCGATTGAAGATGAGCTGCGCGCTCTCAAACCGATGCCCGCGGTTTTCGACAAGTACTACGTAAAACGTCTCGACGGTGCGAACGCTAAGACGGGCAAGACCAAGCGCGATCTGGCTGAACAGTTGCGCCAGGACATCCGCCAGTTCAAGGAGGACAACGGTTGTGCGAGGCTGGTTGTTGTTTGGTGTGCGTCAACTGAAGTATTTATAGAGCCTGGAGCTGCTCACCAGTCCCTTACGGCTTTCGAGAAAGCAATGGGCGAAAACGATTCCACCATTGCACCCTCGATGCTGTACGCGTGGGCCAGTCTGATGGAGGGCGTGCCGTTCGCCAACGGTGCTCCCAACCTCTGCGTCGATATGCCGGCCATGTTCGAGTTGTCCAAGCGACAGGGGGTTCCGATCTGCGGTAAGGATTTCAAGACGGGGCAGACTCTGTTCAAGACGGTCATCTCACCGATGCTT
>JACZUR010000183.1 GCA_022573095.1 Gemmatimonadota bacterium
GTTGAAGAACTTGCCCGGACGATATTTGCGGTGTTCGACTAGGCCCGATATCGGATGTCTGTTCACATGTACGTTGAAGACGTTCATGAAGATCGAAATGCACTTCGCGGGTGCTTTGATGTATTCGTCTTCGTGTGTATCCGTCACCGAAACTACCATGCCGTCCGCTGGCGCGATTATGATTTCGGCACCTCTTTCGCCGGTCCGGTCTGGATCGCGAAAAAAAACCGGAACCCAGATGGCTATTGGTAGCCAGGCTATTAGGGCGACCACGAAGAGGGAACTGTCCAAGGTGACGGCACCCAGCAGAAGAAATGCCAGGACGAGTACGGCTATGGCAACGAACGGGAGTCCTTCTCGCGCGATTTTCATACGATCGGCAGCTCGCTTCCCGTGATTCTCCTATGGGCGTCGAGGTATCGGGCGCTTGTTTGAGCGACGATCTCCGCGGAGAGTGTGGGTGGAGGCGCAGCGCCGTCCCATGACCCATCGGATTTTGACTCCGCCAGGTAGTCGCGCAACGGCTGCTTATCGAATGAAGGCTGTCCCCGCCCGGGCTCGTACCGGTCTGCCGGCCAGAACCTCGATGAGTCCGGAGTCAGGAGTTCGTCGATCAGCATCACCTGTCCACCGGGTGCGATACCGAACTCGAACTTTGTGTCAGCGATGATTATCCCGCGCTCAGCCGCGATCCGACAGCCCTCGGCGTATAGTTCGAGGCTCATCCGTCGCAACCGCTCCGCGAGATCTCCTTCGAGAGCGTCCCGCATCACCCCGAAAGTGATGTTCTCATCGTGCCCTTCGTAAGCTTTTGAGGCCGGCGAAAAGAGAGGCGGGTCGAGTTGTTGGCTCTCGACCATGCCCGGTTCTAGCCGTTCGCCTGCCAGTGTACCCTCTTCGGCGTATTCGGCCCAGGCGGAACCGGAGAGATAGCCTCTGACTACACACTCGAACGGTACCGGGTCTGTCCTCGTGACCAGCGTTGAGCGGCCTTCAAGAGTCGAGTCGTAAGATTCCAGGTCTGGTATCCGGTTGATGATTTCTGTAACGTCGCACGTAACGAAATGTGAGGAAGAAATGTCTTTCAACAGGTCGAACCAGTAGGCGCTCATCTGAGTGAGCACAGCTCCCTTGTAGGGAATAGGCTCCCGCATTACCACATCAAACGCGCTGATCCTATCGCTTGCGACGAGAAGTAGTTGATCATCTCCCACCGCGTAGACCTCTCTGACCTTGCCTCTACGCACTAACGGGAGCGGCAGTTGACTTCGGGCGAGCGCGGCGCCAGTCATACCTCGAGTCCGACTTTATCCGGAACCGCGTAATCTTTCAACTCTGCCATGCGGTGCTTAATCCATTCATCAAGAAATTCCTGCACCTGTTCGGACGAGCGTCCCACGTACTTTACCGGGTTTAATTCTTGATCAAGGTCGCTCTTTTTAACTTTGGCGAACGCAGGGTCGGCTGCGATAAGATCAACGAGATTGTTCTCAGCACCATCTTCGACTGCCTCCGTCACCGCGAGGCTGTGCTTGCGTATCACTTTGTGAAGCTCCTGCCGATCTCCCCCGCTTCGCACGCCCCGAACTAGCCAGCGTTCGGCGGCCATAAAGGGCATGATTCGTTCGACGTTTCGCATTATCGTGCGTTCGCGGATTACCAGCCCGGAACAGATGTTCTCCAAGAGAACTAGTATCGCGTCGGCGGCGAGAAAAGCATCTGCGAGAACGATTCTGCGATTGGCGCTATCGTCCAGGGTTCGTTCGAACCACTGACTGGCAGCCGTGTGAGCGGTATTGTCAGTGAGTGATATCAGGTAGCGCGCCAACGAACATATCCTCTCAGCGCGCATCGGGTTTTTCTTGTATGGCATCGCGCTCGAGCCGATCTGGTCTGATTCGAAAGGTTCCAGCAGTTCGCCTTCGTGCTGCAGGAGCCGCAGGTCGGTGGCAAACTTGTACGCGCTCTGCGCCAGGCCGCTCAGTGCCGCTAATATGCGGAAGTCGTGTTTTCTCGAGTAAGTCTGACCGCTGACCGGCACCGAGCGTTCAAACTTGAGTGCGGTCGCGACCTTACGGTCGAGCTCCCGAACCTTGTCGTGATCGCCGTCAAATATTTCTAGATAACTCGCCTGAGTGCCGGTCGTACCTTTGCAGCCACGACAGGGCAACTCTGTAGTCAACAGAGCAAGATCTTTTGCATCCTGCGAGAAATCGTAGAGCCACAGCGTGGCTCGTTTCCCGACGGTAGTGAGTTGCGCCGGCTGAAAGTGAGTGTATGCCACCGTGGGCATTGCTCTGTTTTCGAGGGCGAACTCAGAAAGCGCTTGCATGACTCTCTTGAGTCTGCCGAGGATAAGGCTCAGGCCGTCTCGCATGACTATCACGTCTGCGTTGTCAGTGACAAATGCGCTGGTCGCCCCAAGGTGTATATAGGGTTTGGCGGTGGGGGCGGTGTCACCGAAGGCGTGAATGTGCGCCATCACATCATGCCGGAACTGTTTTTCATATGCGGCGACGGCGTCCAGGTCGATATCGCTCAAGTGCGCTTTCATATCCACCAGAGCCCTGTCTGGAATGTCGGCGCCGAGTTCCGACTGTGCCTGCGCTAGGACGAGCCAGATTTTTCTCCACAGGACGGCCCGGCGCTTGGCGCTCCATAGTTCCTGCATGGCCGGTGAGGAATAACGTGTGCCCAGAGGTGATTCGAATCGGTCTGAACTGCTCATCTCGAGATATAGAAATCTGTATAGACGACTTGCCGAGAGCGCTCAAAATATATCCGAACCGGTGTACGGGAGCGGCCGGACGCAGCTCGAATGGCCTCGAGTGCATCTTCAGCATCGGTGACGATTCTGCGGTTAACTCCGACGATTATGTCTCCGACTCTCAGGCCAGTTGCCTGAGAAGTTCGCTCTCCTATCTGCAAAACAAGGGCTCCTCGCTCGGTTTCAGCTCGCCGCTCCTGGCGGACTGCAGGCGTTAGGCTTATCAGTTGAATGTCCTGGAGTATCGAGACTCGTTCCGCCGTCGCGGTCGGAAGGTCGCGAACTCGAATAACCGCTCTTCGGCGACTGTTGCCGCGCATGAAGGTGACCTCAAGGGAGTCGCCGACTCCGATGTCAAGCTTAGCCGCTTCCCAGTCCAGGAAAGTTCGTTGCGGTTTGCCGCCTGCCATGAGGAGGATATCGCCGTTCCGCAGCCCCCCCTCGTGCGCTGGTCCCCCGGGCGCTACGTCGGTTATTTGAATTCCGCCTAGCTGCTTCCATTCCCTCAGGTCCTCGGAACTGGCAACACTCAGCCCGAGCCATGCCCGGCGCACTGATCCGTGCTCACCGAGCTCCGCGGCTACGCGAATGGCACGCTCCACCGGGATAGCAAATCCTATTCCCACTGATTCTCCCGTGTTGGAAAATATGGACGTATTGACTCCGACTACCTCACCCAGAGCATTAGTCAACGGACCCCCACTATTGCCCGGATTGATCGCGGCATCGGTCTGGATCATACCTACATACACGCCCGACTGGTTCCGAGATGGAAGCAGGTTACGTCCTGTAGCGCTGACGACGCCAGCGGTAACGGTGGGTTCAGTGTTTCCGAGGAGATAGGCGTAAGGGTTTCCGAAGGCGATGACCCACTCGCCTATCATCAGGTCGCTGCTGGTTCCGATGGGCGCAACCGGTAAGCCGCTCGCCACAACTTGTAAGACCGCGATATCCGTTAACGGGTCTTCACCCAGCAGGGTGGCGGTGTAGTCTACCCCGTCGCGGGTTGTAACCACGATCTGCTCGGCTCCTTCGGTAACATGCTGGTTCGTAATAATGATCCCATCCTCCGAGATGATAAACCCGGACCCAAACCCCTCTACCAGCCGGTCATAACGTCGCGGTACGAAGAAAAAGTCGAATGGCGATCGCGTTACCTGCTGCTGCCTCCTGATAACGCTGACGCTGACAACTGCGGGAGCTACGCGTTCAGCCGCGATTACGATGGCCGTTGTCCGCGATGCGTTTAGCGCTGGTCTCTGTGGCGGGAGTGCTTCCCGCTGGTGGATCTCGGCCTCGGCAGCGGGCGCTGCTGGGCTGCAACTCGATAGTAGGATGAAGGCTAGGGTGAGCTGCCGGCTCACACCTGCGCCTTCGAGCGGGAAACGAGCTTGCTCCAATCGTTCAGGAATTTGCCTGATCAATCCTCAAACACTTCGACTGTTGTTTTGCCTTCCGCAAAGCGCATCGCGGTGGTTGTGGCAGATTGGCTGTCCTTATTCGTGCGGATGTCAGTGGCGTAGCGAGCGAGGCAGACCAGCAATTGATAATGCGCCGGATGTTCGGCACAATTCTCCCATTCCTCAAAGACTGTCCGCAACGTTGGCAAGATCTGGCTACCGGTGTCATTCCAAAGAATTGCCCTGCCCATCTCCTCAAGTAACCGCTGTCCGGAGTAACCAGCGTTCAGATACGCCAACACCTGACCTCCAATCTCTTGAACCTTAAGTGTCTCAATCGAATTGATAATCAGTTGCACGCCAGCGTCTTCGTCCGGGATATCCAGCTCTGTTTCGTTGAGCGGTTCAGTTAATGGGCGGGACGGGATGTTCAGCCAACGGTCTGCAAAGAGAAGCCAAGCCGCGTGGAAGATGCCTTTCGCGGCGACCTTATCCCCACCGATTCGTTGGGCAGTTCGCAATGATGCCGCGAGGTGGAGTTCTGTTGTCAAACAGGGCCA
>JACZUR010000015.1 GCA_022573095.1 Gemmatimonadota bacterium
AGAGACTTTCGGATACGAACTCGACGGAAAGAAAGTCGACGTGGAGATCGACAGGGCAGGTGCATCGATGGTTGCCACCATAGTGCCAGCCAGATCGAGACAGTCCAGTGCGGCAATCGCGCAGCCGGCGGAGGCACTGATGATGGACGCGAGTACCGCCGGCGCCGCTGCGCACGAAGCCGCCACGCCGGCCACCCGTGACGTGAGCGCTATCGCTGCGGCGGAAGAGCAAATCCAGGATTTGTTGCGCTATCTAGTGGAATCCGATTCCTCCGACCTGCACCTTCGCGTCGGGCTGCCTCCTTATTACCGAACTCACGGGGACCTCGTTAGCCGTGAGGATTGCGAAGTCCTCAGTCAGCAGGACATCGAAAGCATGGTCTTCTGCATCATGCCCGATCGCAACAAGAAGGAGTTTACGGATACCAACGATACGGACTACGCCTACGAGATTCTCGACCTCGCACGCTTCAGAGTAAACGCACTCCGGGATCGAATGGGTATGGCTGCGGTGTTTCGGGTCATACCAGCCAAGATACTTACCGTCGACGACCTGGGAGTATCGGAGCACGTGCAGAAACTCTGTTACCTGTCGAAGGGGCTGGTCCTCGTCACAGGTCCGACCGGAAGCGGAAAGTCCACGACTCTGGCGGCTATGATAGATCTCATCAACAGAACTCGCAGCGATCACATAATCACCATTGAAGATCCCATTGAGTTCGTGCACCAGAACAAGAAGTGCGTGTTAACTCAGCGTCAGGTCGGAAGCCACACGCAGTCGTTCAGACGGGCACTTCGGGCTGCTCTCCGAGAGGATCCTGACATCGTGCTGATCGGCGAGATGAGGGACTTGGAAACTGTGGCGATCGCTATCGAGACGGCAGAGACGGGGCACCTGGTACTCGGAACTCTTCATACGACAACCGCTATTAGCACCGTCGATCGTATCATCGACCAGTTCCCCGCAGACCGGCAGGACCAGATTAGAGTAATGCTTTCCGAGTCGCTAAAAGGTGTGATCGCCCAGGTGCTGTGTAAGAAGAAAGGCGGAGGCCGTGTGGCAGCGCGCGAGATACTGCTGTCAATAGCCGCTGTAGCAAACCTGATCCGTGAAGGAAAGACGTTCCAATTGATGTCGATTATTCAGACCAACAAGAAGCTGGGCATGATTACGCTCAACGATTCGCTCTTGGAGTTGGTCGATAAGGATCTTATTGAACCGGAAGAGGCCTATATAAAGTCGGTTGACAAGGCTGGAATCGAGACCGCGTTGAAATCAAAGAACATCGTTATCGATTTCAAGCGGGAGTAAGCTAGAAAGAAAAAGCACGGCCAAAACTAAAGACCCACCGATTCCCCACAAACCCTTCTCCGAATCTGTACGCGACATCAAATCGCCCGACATTGTTACCCGTGGAGCGCGTAGTGCCGGTTCGTAAACCGATACCGACATCGCCGCCGAACCGGCTGGACTGATCCTTGAACCAGGCACCGCCGTAATCGAAAAATCCGGCTATCCCCAAGCCAAACAGCCCCAAGAACTCATCCACTACAAAGATCCGGTGCTCAAGGATACTCCAGATCATGCGCTCTCCAGTGAAAGCGTGCGGTGCAAACGCACGTGGCCCGACTCCGTGTCCCAGATCGAACTCCGACCCGAGCGGCGTACCGGTTCGTGATCCAGCCTCAACATGAAACATCGTTGCCTGCCGGGAAATCAGCTTCGAACCGATGGTCATAGTCGCAAAAACAGTTCCCGTGTCGGGCGCTGAGGAAGTAAGCAACTTGTTGACGCGCACTCGTATCCTCCCGAAGTTTTTTCCAAACACGAATCCTGTTTGCGCGTCGATCACGGTTCCAACTCCAGATCGGTCGTAGCCAAATGCGCTGGGCGCCGCCCATGACTCGACTCTGATGCGCGTACTCAAGTCGATATCTTCCTCACGTGAAAACCCGTTGTAGTGAGTTAGCACCAGAAACCGGGGAGTGCCCAGCTCTACGAATGCTCCGACTGCGGCCGTGAGGGAGTCCGAAATGATCTGCGCAGTATCTTGAAACGCCACGTACTCCTCGCGTCTGATCTGCACTTGAACCCCCACCCGAAGATAGCCGCGAGAACTGGCTCTCAACGCGTAGGCAGCCGTCAGGTTGTTGCGAAGAACCCGGCGCTGCAGGGAATCGAATACCAATCCGTCCCGGAATTGCAGTACTCTACGTGTGGCGGCCGTACCCGAAATAACGATCGCTTGTCGATCCACGTTGGATCGGAACGGCACTCCCGCACTCCATGTTCCAACATCGCCGTCGCTCAAGTTGTCGTATAAGCCGGAGATACCTACCCGCGTACCAAACGCGCGCCTAGCGGTTCCGCGAAACGTAACCGCCGTTCGATCCGGTTCATCGCGATATGCGACACTCACGAGATTTCCCCGCCCCAGAAAATTTTCTTCGGAGATGGCAAGCGTCCCGGTAAAGGTCCCCCCCGTTGATCGAGCATTGGCTTGCAGCTGGGTGGACCAGGCATCCTCAGTCTCTACGCGCAATATCAGTTTGTCACCGCGTGTAACTGAGTCGATCGAAACGTCTCGAAAGATGCCCAGCCGCCGGAGGTTACGTTGAGTCTCGGCTACGCTTGCTGAATCGTACGGATCGCCGTTGCGGAACAACAACTCTCTACGGACCACGCCGCTGCGTGTCTTGAACCGCACCGCGTTGGCAAGCCGGAATAAGAAGCTCTGCCGGGCCTCCTCTTCGCGAAACACGTTGTGCGTAACGATTTCGATCGAGTCGATCGTGGATTGTACGGCTGCCGAAGACTCTTGAGCAGATCCCGCACACGGAACGAGCAGCGGAGACAGCGCAGTTACGCCGAGGAAAATTCTTAGCCGGTACACTATCAGACGCTAGAGGTTGATGATGTCGGCTATCGAATCGAGGACGCGATCCGGCTTCACACCGCTGGTTTCAAGGTCATCTTGGCGGAACTTACCGGTCCTCACCAGCCATCCTTGTAACCCGGCTTCCTGGGCTCCTCTGACATCCCCCCACAGGTCGTCGCCAATCATCGCAGGCAAATCATCACCGCTTTCATTCAGTTCAATCCCCATCGACTTCAGAGCCGCATCGAAAAACTGCTTGCGGGGTTTGCCGCATATCACTGCTTCGCTACCGGACGCATACTCAATGGCAGCGACGAACGGCCCCGCATCCATTTCCCTCCCCTGCGGACCCATCCAGAAGCGATTCTTCTGCAGCGCCACGAGTTTCGCCCCCTCCAAAACATAGCGAAATGCCTCGTTGAGTAGTTCCACCGACCAGCCCCGGCCGAGATCCCCGAGCAGAACGGCATCCGGCTGCCTTGCCGGTTCCTGAGAAGTGCCACCGCATAGTTCAAACCCCTCGAGGTCTTCGAGAGTCTCGGGACTCACGAAAGGCGCAACCAAGCCGGCTCCCATTTCGGTCAGAGTTACGGCGCCCACCACGAGTGCGGTAATTACTTCGTGCTCAGCCACAGGGATGCCATCGCGCCTGAGCCGGCTCAATATCGAGCTTTTGGGCATCCGCGTGATGTTGGTGACAAAGCGAAAGGGGACCCCCCGGTCGCGGAGCCACGAAACGGACTCTGGCGCGCCGGGAATGGGTCCCGAATCGGTGCTTGTTGTGCCGTCTAGATCAATTAAGAGCGCCGGCGGAAATCGACTAGTACTTGCCGAGATATCGGTCGACCTCCCACTTGCTCACCATCGCCGAGTAGTCGCGCCACTCCGTGCGCTTGGCCTCAACCAGATGTTCGTAGATATGGTCGCCCAGTGCGTTGCGTACGACGGTGTCCTTCTCCAGACAATCCAAAGCTTCGTGGAGATCTCTGGGCAACTCGCTAATCCTGAGACGCCGGCGTTCGCGCTGGCTAAGGCCGAAGATGTTTTTGTTAATCGGATCGGGAGGGGTCAGCTTGTTCTCGATGCCGTCCATCCCGGCAGCTAACTGGACCGCAAGTGCGAGATAAGAGTTGCAGGAAGGATCCGGCATGCGCAACTCACACCGTGTTCCAGCGCCGCGTTTCTCTGGAATGCGAATCATCGGAGATCTGTTTCGCATACTCCACGCCACGTTGATCGGAGCTTCATAACCCGGTACGAGCCTCTTATAGCTGTTGATCAGCGGGTTCGTAATCGCGGCAAACCCCGGAGCGTGGGCCAGTAGGCCCGCTATATAGCCCAGCGCCACCTCCGATAATTCCCACTTCAAATCGGGATCATAGAAGGCATTCTTACCGTCCTTGAACAAAGACTGGTGGGTGTGCATGCCCGATCCGTTCTGCCCCTCGATCGGTTTCGGCATGAATGTCGCCAGGAAACCGTTCCTAAAGGCGACGTTGCGCACGACGAATTTGAAAGTCGCCAGATGGTCCGCTGTGCTGAGCACATCCTCGTAGCGAAAGTCTATCTCATGTTGGCCGGGCGCCACCTCGTGATGACCCGCCTCGACCTCGAATCCCATATACTCCAGGTCCTCAATGATCAAACGCCTGATCGTTTCGGCTTGATCAACCGGAGTGAGGTCGAAATATCCACCGGAGTCGTGCGTATCCAGCGTTGCGGCTCCATCCTCTCCGAGATGGAACAGGAAGAACTCGGCCTCGCACCCAGCCATCATTTCGAAGCCTAACTTCGCCGCGCGAGCGATCTGCACCTTTAGGGCCTGCCGCGGACACCCTTCGAAAGGAGTTCCGTCAGGCTTGGAAATGTCACAAATTAGCCGAGCTACGCGGCCACCTTCATCGTCGTAGGGAAGAACTCTAAACGTCTCCAGATCGGGCGTAAGCAACATATCGCTCTCTTCAATCCGCACGAAACCCTCGATCGAGGAACCATCGAACATGATGTCGCCGGACACGGCCTTCTTGAACTGGCTCCGCGGCACCTCCACATTCTTGTTGATGCCGGTGATATCGGAGAACTGCAGTCTCAAGAAATCGACATCAAGCTCCTTCGTGAGGTTGAGGATGTCTTCTACGGATGCTCCCTTGGTATCCAAGTCTCTACCGTTTGGGGCTGATTTTGGGAGGTTTGAGGCCGCCGGAGGGGAAGTTACGAGGGTCACGTCGACTCCTTTGATTCTGTTGTGCGGAAGGTGGGCGCTGTGGAGCCTGTTCACGAACCGCAAGCTAAGGTGATGCGTGCGCAGTGTCAACAAACATTGGTCAATCTAGCACTAATCGAGCTTAATTCAGCAAATTAGTGTCACTTTTTTGACAAGTGTGCTCCAAACCAAAGTCACCGGCGCACATTTACCGATTAGTACTCACTCGCCCAAACCAGACCTCCAAACCGTTGGCGGTGTTTGGTGCAAAAACTTGCGTTAATTACTTGGGGAGGGAGTCGAGTAGGGTCCAGAGTTCCTGGGGTGAGAATTCGTTGAATCGGGCCTCGATCTCTTTCGACGACCACTCCAGGAAAATCCAGCTCGACCACAGGTGAGTGTTGCCTCCAGAGACAAAGTGCATGCGGCCGCGGACGGCTTCAATCTCTTGATCTCGCACCGTTTCAAGCAAAACGTCCCAACGATCCTCGCCACGAGCCAATTCACCCATCTGCAGTGTCTTGATGTCGCTATAGAGCGGATCGAAACCGTGCTTCGTCGGGGTCCCGCCTGAGTCTGAAGTCATATGGCAAACATTAATGTGAAGCTGCAGCCTGCGCCAGAACCCGCGCAGACTGCTTCCTAGATTCACCACGGGACAGAGCCTTGGTAAAATCAATTTCTCTCAAACCCGTCGAGTGGCTAGATTGTCGTGGAAATGAAACCAGACATTACAACCTGTCAGTCGTGCGGCACGCAGGGCAATGGAAAATTTTGCAGCAACTGCGGCGGCTCTCTGGTCCCCACCAGCTGTCCCTCATGCCACGCGTCAGTAAGACCTGGCGCCCGGTTCTGTCATGCCTGCGGAACACCGCAAACGAGGCCGGTTCGGAAGGGCGTGAAACTGCCTTGGTTGGTAGCGGGAATATCGGTTGTTCTCTTGGTCGTCGTTTTGGTGGTAAGCTACTTTGGCTCACCGGGACAATCTTCGCAGCCCGGCCAGTTGGCTTCAGCACCGGCACCGGATATCAGCGCGATGTCCCCCCGAGAGCGGGCCGACCGGTTGTTCAACAGAGTCATGTCGGCAGCAGAACGAACTGATACGGGTGAAGTAACTTTTTTTGCGCCTATGGCTATCCAGTCTTATGGGTTGCTCGACACGCTCGATGCGGATGCGCGCTACCACCTGGGTCTTATTCACTCGCTGAGTTCAAATACGGCGGCGGCTCGGGCGCAGGCAGATACGCTGGAACAAGAAACGCCCGGTCACCTGCTGGGTGCGGTCCTCCACCATGAGGTCGCCGCCCGGTTAGGTGACGCAGCGGGCCAGGAGCAGTCGTATAGAACTTTCCTCGAGAATTTTCAGTCCGAGATGGCAAGTGGCCGAGTCGAATACGCCGAACATCAACTTACGATCAACGCCTTCCTCGAAGAAGCTCAAAACGCAATAGACAGGTAGGAGATGGGTAAAACGGTAACTATCCGGGTCGCGCACAGCCCTGACTCGGATGACGCCTTCATGTTTTACGGCTTGGCATCGAATAAAGTTGCGACGGGTGATCGCCGCTACGTTCATGAGTTGAGTGACATCGAGTCGCTCAATCAGAGAGCGCTCCGGTGTGAACTCGACGTATCGGCCGTCTCAATACACGCATATGCATATCTCGCTAACGACTACGCGTTGCTGTCCAGTGGTGCATCAATGGGCAACAGGTACGGACCGCGACTGGTCGCCAACTCACCGCCCCCAGCGGACGTACGCGAAGCAATTAAGAACAAGCGGATAGCAATACCCGGAAAACTAACGACCGCTCATCTGGTGCTCCGTTTATTTCAGCCGGACATCGAAGCGGTCGAGATGCCCTTCGATCAAATTATGGAGTCGGTATCTCGTGAAGAGGTTGATGCCGGCCTGATTATTCACGAGGGCCAGCTGACATACGGGACAAGCAACTTGCATCTATGGCTGGACACGGGAGAGTGGTGGTGGGAGGAAACGGGGCTTCCGCTTCCTCTGGGCGGGAATGTGGTACGCCGCGATCTTGGCGGTGAACTCGTGTCGAAAATATCGGATGATTTAAGGGCCAGTATTGTATACGGGCTGGATCACCGCGAAGAGGCACTCACCTACGCGCTGCAGTACGCCAGAGGCCTGAATCGGGCCGAAGCTGACGAGTTCATCAAGATGTACGTCAACGAGTACACAGTCGATTACGGCGAAGACGGGAAAAGTGCTGTTCGGCTTTTACTCGAGCGAGCCGCGGCAGCTGGTATCATACCGTCGGCTCCGACGGTGGAGTTCGTTTGACCTAACTCAGCCAGCTAAGTGGTTCGATCTGAAACGTCAAAAAATTGCCCAGGGCAATTAAGCCCTGGGCGTAACTGGTAGTTGAGCGCCGCCGTCGAACACCCAAGCTACCAGGGTCTATTGTCTGAAAGAGGTCCATATACTATCGGCAACTCACGTGGTGGCCTGTAGACCGTAGGACGGAGGTTTCCCCAATCACCGCTGTTTTGCCTCATTCCAAGAGCTATACGCGGCGACGTCACCACCCGGCTATCGTTTTTCATCAATCTCTCCGCAAGATCGTTCCACCGGAACTTCATGCAGTACTCCTTCTCTACCCGCATTGGCCCTTAAGGTTGCAGCTACAACGCTACCTGCCCCGGGTAATGTTGCAGTCCGTACTATTTAGACACATACGATGCACGAAACGTTGCATGCGGCGTACGCCGTCTATCGCCAATGTTTCAGACGGCCTTCTCGTGAAATAGTTAAGGATTCTGCTGCTTCGCCCCGGCGAAGCACTAGTTTCGTGTTGGCCCCGCCCCAGCCCAGACCATTCGGTTGTATGCGGATCGTCCTGCGAGACACCCTCAGTTCCACGCCATCCGTCGCGGGACCGTTTACTGTCAGGAACGTAGAGTCTTCAATTCCCTCGTACGTTGCACTCAGCAACGCAGGAGAGAAGTCGATTCTGACTCTGCTTCCTCGGAGCATCGCACCCAGACGCGCTTGGTTATAGAATGCGGAAACATCGGCGATCGATGCGCGCACTGCAGTTCGATCGACCCATCTGTACGCGCGCGGCGCAAGTAATGCGACCAGAACTCCCACTACAGTTATCACCGTGAGCAGCTCTATGAAAGAAAAGCCTCGTTGCACGCTGCCAGTATTACCGATACGAGATGATATTGCGTACCCATACTATTGCACGTATATCCATAGTGACGCAGTTGAGGCACGTATTCACGAAACGACCAATGAGCGTTATGAAGCTATGACCGCCGAATCCCGCCATTCCGAGCAAGCCGACCCGTTGCTGATTCTGAGAGACTATCAACGGCTCTCTCCCTGGAACTTGAGAGATCTGTCGGCGTTGTGCGGTGGGATTCTGGCGCGCTCGGGTGTGCGACCTATCAACGCGGCAGCAACCGAACGCCCGAACGAGCGCACCGTCCGGTACTACGTAACCCGCGGCCTCGTTGCGCCGCCTGAAGGAACGGGGACGGCGGCGGTATACAACTACCGACATTTACTTCAAGTTCTTTTCATCAAACTCCGCCAGATGGAAGGTGCGACTCTGTCGTCAATTAACGAAGAAGTTCAAGGGCTGACAGGCGATACAATCGAACGGCGCGTTGCATCTACACTGGGAAACACGCTCCTCCCGCCCGGAGAGTTCACAGCACTTGATGACGCACCACGGGGGAGAACCGGCCGCGCCTTCAAAGAGACGAAAAGGATTGAACTTGCTGAGCGAAAACTAGACGACGAAGGTGAGTCGGTAGGGAGTTGGCTGCGATTGCGCGTTTCATCCGGGATCGAACTCCACCTATCCGAGGATCATCCGCTCGCCCGCGGGGAAGGCGACGTGGGATCCGTGGCAGAAAGAATCAAATTCGTCCTGAACGGGTTGACGCGCTCTAACACTTAGCAATCCGCAAGTACAGCAGTAAAAATAAGACGGCCGGCTGCTCCCTCGAGAGTCGCCGACCGTCTCGCGTCTTGGTTACCCGGAGTCTGCGGATCGCTCCCTCAGTTCTTCTTCCATCCGCCACCGCCAGGACTGATTCGTCGGCGGGAGGGCCTCTGGAGCTCCGGCTTCCATCCTCTAGTGACCTGGCCTGGTCACAAGGTTCACCAACACGGGCGTCGTGACTCTGATCAGGTCGCGGACCGATCTATCACACTGCACATCGACACGCCGAATCGATGTGGGTGAAGCGCGCGACTGGCTTCACCAGCCCGGACCGGTGTGACCACCTGGGTCATCGATAACCTGTTGCAGTAACGCTTCAAGTCGTCTGCCAGAATTACCTGCCGGGCGCCTGCTTGGGTCGTGCCTCCCAACCAGGTTCGACCATTCTAAGATCGATTCAAGAATACGCAAGCGCCGATATTTCTTCGGGATTGGCCAGAACATGTGCAAATATTGTGGACGAGTTATCCAGCTAGAAAGGGCGATTCAGTTTCTTTTCCACGGCGTGTGGAATTGTTGACAAGAAGTTTTTCAGCACTACTCCACAAAGTGCTGCTAGCTCGATCAGTGTACCCTGGGGCTGATTTCGAGGTCGGCTGCATGCGCGAATGATTGAGAGGCACCAATATACCTCCTGATCGCGTCTTCAATCTGGCGGATCTGGTACGGCCCCCAGGCTCTCAGCGAATCCGCGTGAGACCGAGGACCCTCCGCTGGCAGACCTTCGATGCATTCGCGCTGTAGATCGGTCTCGAGTCGCTGGATGGCCCTGGTTAACGTATCCATCCTCAACCTGACGTTGAGCCGAACCTCGCGGGGATCGAAGACGGAGCGGCGCCTCTCGAGTGCCGCCATCGCACCCTCGCAGCGCAGCCTTAGCGATCCTGCCCGACTAAGCACCGTTTCCCTTGCTGCCGACCCGAGATCGCGGCGGAAGCGGGACGCCGCAACGGAAACGTTGGCGACGGAATCTCTCATCACGACTATGGCGGACTCATAGCGCTGCCTCAGGCTACCGGTCGAATCACTGGCGTTCGACTGGGCCGCCAGCTGACCGAACCCAGAGACGCCCGTAAGTAACAGGATCAAAGTCTTCGCTCTCACATGACTACTCATGTTCCGTTGGAACCCAACTCCTCGTAAGAGTACGGTTCACCCGCCGCTGAAGGTGCGAAAAGAAACCCGGCTCCGGACGTAGCAAACCAGCCGGCTATTAGATTTGAAGAAAATCCGTCGCGAGGTTCTTCAAACAGAGGCGCCAGCCAGCGCTTGACGTGAATCAGTTCCGGAGCGCGACGCGAAAGCATCGAAATTATACTTCCAACGCCATGCGTGGCTCGCAGGAAGTGCGCCACCGCGTGCACCCTCTGAGCAAACTCAAACGCCCTAACACCGGGCTCGTCGTACAAAAGCGACCCCTCGTAAGGATCGGCGGGCGGCGCGTCCATGCGGGGGCCTACATACACGAAGGCGGCCTTTCCTTCTCGTCTTCGTTCCACCACCGCCGCGGCGGTCTCACCGGCCATTCTCGCAGCGTGGATTAGATCCGAATCATGGAGAACCCCGACAACGCCAGCCCACTCCAACATTGCCAGCGAGTTGTGAAGCGGACACCCGATTTCTTCGTCGTATGCAACAAATCTCGGTGCCTCCCCCGCATTTGCGAAGAAGTGACCAAGCGCTGCAGACCGGTCGATAAACACTTGCGAAATTCGCTTAATTGCTAGAGCTGCCATCGTCAATCTTGAAGATAACCGCACAACTTCCGCCCGCATAGGAGTCCGGAGCCTAGCGGTACGAACTTTGCGCTACAGTATGAACAAACACGGCTCGGAGGTAGTCTTGAGAATTTGCGCACCGCTTATAATCGTCTCCGCTCTTATAACTACCCAGGCAGTAGCCCAAGGGTTACGAAACGTCCCGCAAAGATTCGTTGAAATTCAGCCTGCTGGCCTGCTGTTGGGCATCGGCTCAGGCCAGATCGAGTTTGCAGCAGGGCGCAACACGAGCATATCAGTGGGCGGTGTAGCGGTGTACTCGGAGCAGGACGGTGTCCAAATTCGAGGCGGTGGAGGAGGGATCGGCGTACGCCACTATCCGGCATCGGGGGAGTTGCGAGGAACGGTTGTGGCTGCCCGCGTTGATGTCGTATCGCTCGAAGCCAGCTCACCCTGGACCAGACGGTCGAGACTCTACCTCGGAGTCGCTGGTTTCGTGGGACATCGGTTTCTCGCAAACTCGGGATTTTTCTTCGAACCCCGAATCGGGTACGAGTACTTCGTGGGCCCCAGACCGCTGATTCCTCGATCACAACAGTTACAGGACGATCTCGGGCTGATTATCGGCGTCGCGGTGGGACACTCCTGGTAACACGACAGAAGAAAGCCGGTTCCGCCCACGACTATTTGATCCGCCGGCGAGCGGTTATTATCCGCTGCTGAACGCCATGAAAAAAATCTCCCTAGCGATCCTTACATTTGTTTCGCTCGCCGCGCCACCAACGGCCTCCAAAGCGCAGCAGTTGGATGTCGACGACGACCTTCCGCTCAGCGGCCGGTGGGTCGGCCAAAGGCGGGTCCGGGCTTTGTGGTTGGAGTTCTACGCCGACACTATGCTCGTCGTTAACGATCGATACGCACTTCAGTACAGAGTAACGTCCGATTCCCTGCTGGCTTTTGGAGACACCACCATCACCGCAAGCTATCGCATGTCACACGGATGGCTGCTCCTGCACACACCTGAGGGCGAAGTGATAACTATGTCCCCACAGACAGCTCTTGCCAGACCGCTCAGGGGTAGATGGCTCGGTGAGGTGGGTGGCGAAGATCGCTCCCCGGCTCAGCTACAGTTGTCGGTCGACGGTACGGCTAGATGGAGATACCTCCCCCAGGGGGCCTGGGTAGTGGGCGAGTGGGATAGGAGTGCGCGCAACCTGACATTCCTTTGGGAACCTGACTCAACTCAATGGTTCGGGTTGTATGACGCCGAGGGGAACAGCATCCTGTTCAGGAGTACGGTGGAGGAAAGCCTAACCTCGATCTTCCGGCGGTGGATTAGGTAGGCGGCGACCTAGAGCAGTGCCAGAGGCAGAAATCGATGCCGGTGCCGCTCATAGACATCAACCGCGGAGTCCATCGCAGCCTTAACTTCGGGTGAACGGACGTCCGCGAATTTCGAGTTCTCTTGCAACTTCCCAGTGAACCGTTCAGCCATGATCATGGCGCGAGTGACCTCGCAGTGAATCGGATCGCGATGCGTGTGGCCCACCACCAGCAGCTCCTGGAAAAACGGCAGCGAGTCGATATCAGCCAACACGTAGAGGGACTGGAGAATACGAGGCCCTAGAAAAGATCGGAGATAGGGATCGTGGCGAACCGCGCGAAACATATCAATGAGCTTTTGAGCGGGAGACCATTCAGGATAGAAACGAGATGCCTCCGCCGCCGCCGCTACAAAAGCGTGATGCCCTCCCCGCACGAGAAAAGCGTCAAACATAGTCCACTCATCTCTGGGATGCCGCTCGGCGATGCCAAGAAACGCGTAGTAACGTCTCGATAGTGGCGCCGCTCCATCTGCCACTACGGCGCTCAACCCGGCTACCCCAAACCTCTGAGCTACGAGAGCGGCGGCTGTCGCACACTGGAGTCGCTCGAGTTCCACAATTCTGAACGCTCGCACGCGCTCGGCTGCCACGGACGGCCCGTCAGCTATGACTCGAGCCCGGTCAATAAGCCGCAGCAGAAGGCCGTCTACCTCCTTGAGCACCGGCTCCAGGAAAACTAGATTCGCCCGTCTCGCCGCCGCGAGCGAATCCCACCCCAGGGGCGCGATGTCTTGCTGCTTCCAGCCCTCGTCCAACTCTTCTGGCGAACGGGACCGGAGCAAGATTCGGAGCCCTTCAGCAAACTGAAAGATTGGTTCTGGCATACCGAGCCTTGGGCCGCACAGCCCCCGGATCTATTTCTTCTTTTTCTTCGAAACTTTAGCTTTCGTCTTCTTCGGTACGGCTTTCTTCGCGATCGCCTTTTTTACCGCCTGTTTCTTCAAACCCTTAGCTTTGGTCTTCTTCGGTTCGGCTTTCTTCTCGATCGCCTTTTTTACCGTCTGTTTCTTTGCGACCTTCTTTGCACCGGTGACTTTGCTTTGGGCGCTGGACTTGAGCACTTGCTTCTTTGCGCGCCCCCATCCCGTAAAACTTTTGGTCTTGCCCTTCAATCCGGTGGAGCTGCTCTTCTTCGAGCCTTTCGGACTCGGTCGGCTGCGCTTCTTAAAGCCTTTCAACTCCTCCAACAAGCTCTCGCCCTCACTACTTCCGAGGAGACCGCGCCTAGTCCCGTACTGAATCAGTTCGTCGGCATCCGTGTACTTAAAGGTGCCGGTGCCGGCACCCGCCCGGATCATATTTACCAGGGCGTCCGCTACGGGACTGCGGAGAACACTCGCAATTCCCGGGAGTGTCTCAAGCAGATTAGAAAGTTGATTTTGGACAGGTTGACGAGCCATTGAGTCCTATTTTGTCGCCGAGTGAGGCGGCAACCTAGTTGATAGGCCGCCGATAGTCAAGCGTCCCAAAAAGGCTTGCGTGTACAAGGTTAACTCATTGCAATACAATGAGTTAACCTACTTATTTGGTGAGTTTGCATCTCATGAGAGCAATGTGGGCGGTCGCCCATCAGGGACCGCGGGAGTATTCTGCCCTGGTTTAGACTCCCGACTTCGTCTTTCCCCGGGGTCGCGCGCGTCTGAGAGGCTGGCGAACGCTCCGCCAAACTCTCCACTCCGACTGGGCGAACAACTCTCCCAAAACAGCGCCCGTCCTCTGATCCACCGGCATATCAAGGTGCATCTCCAGACGGTAGTCGGTGCGTTCCGGCCCTCGTCCCTCCAGCACGAACTCCGTCCTTCCCGGACGAACCTCCGTGACCTCAATCTCCGCGACCAGCGTAAATTGGTCGCCGTTCTCAACTGATGGCATCATCAAGTCCTTGTAAATCTGTGGCTTATCCAGACTTAACCCTGAAATCGATCCGGTCAAGGTCTTGCCGTTTGCCAGCCTCCACTTCCCATCGTAGATTTAGCCCCCTTGAGCAATGAGGTGAATAGATGGCAAGGCGAGGAATCAAAGAATACAAAGCGTCGGAAGCGCTCGGATTGATATTGGCAGACCGCGACAACATGGATTTGTCGTGCCCGTGTTGCGGAGCAAAGGAAATTGAGCGAATCCCCAAGAGGAAGCTACGACATACTCCGGGCGACATATACAGGCAGGTCAAGTTGCGATGCGCGGAGTGCGGGCGTTCAGCCGTTTACTCCCCGAGGGCTGTCACTCAACCGGCGGAACCGCAGTTCAGTTGAAAAGGAGATAGCAAAAAAGAAACGTGGCTAGTGACGCGATACAAATGATGGGGACGATCAAGAAGGTGCTTCCCAATACAACTTTCAAGGTAGAACTAGAAAACGGGCATGAAGTCCTTGCATACGTATCAGGAAAGATGCGAAAACACTACATAAGGATTCTCAGAGGAGATCGAGTCTCCGTCGATCTATCCCCCTACGATCTCACGAGAGGCCGGATTACCTACCGCTACAAATAGATGTTCCCAGTGGCACCGCGGCAGAAACCCAAATCACAAAAACCCGTTGCGCGATGGACGCTAAAGCCGAAAGACGGCAGAGATTATTGTGGGGACGAAAACAACCTGCCCCACCGTATTCCCGTGATGGCTGGAAGCGGCAACACGCCGGTTTTGTCGAAGCTGTAGTAAACAAACAATGGCCGGCCCTTTATTCGGTCGCGAGCCAGAAAGCCCCAATACCTGCTGTCGTAGGAATTATCCCGGTTGTCTCCCATCACGAAGAACGAGTCGCGTGGAACTACGATCGGTCCCCAGTTTCTCTGCGTTGGTCGATAAGTCCGCGGATCAACCCCAGCTAGATACCGAACCTGCCAGGATCTCATCCTGGCGTTAGCGGTGTCGGAACCCGCACTCGTGATTATGACCCAAGGTTCATCGACCCGGACTCCGTTGCGATATAGTACGTTGTCACGCATGTCGATCGTATCCGCGGGAGACCCTACAATTCGCTTTACGACGTTTACGTTTTCCTCTTCCACTGAATCGAAGACCACTATGTCACCTGTCACCGGTTCTCTGATGGCGGGAAACCGTGCTCCGATAATAGGCAACTCGGCTCCGTAAAGGGCCTTATTAACAAACAAGAAATCGCCAACCAGGAGCGTGTTTTCCATGCTCCCGGAAGGAATCCTGAACGCCTCAATGAGTAACGATCGCAGAAAAATCCACACGACGAACGCCACAGCGATGGATTTCGCCCACTCCCACGCGGAGTTGGCCGCTCCCCTCTTGCGACGCGGAGTATCGGTCTTCTCTTCCTTATTCTCGTTTTCTTTTTTCTCAGCCATCCGATTCAACCCAATCGACTATGAAGATGTTCGTCTCTCCCTGCACGGTGCCGTGACGGTTGGACGCAAATGCCAGTTTGGACCCGTCGGGAGAAAAGTGCGGGAAACCATCGAAATCTGAGCTATGTGTCACACGTGTCAATCCCGATCCATCGACGTTCATGAGATATAATTCGAAATCGCGTGACCGGGGGTTCTCGTGATTTGATGAAAAGATTATTCGCTCACCATTCGGATGCCACGCGGGCGCAAAATTAGCTCCTCCCAGGTCAGTGATTTGAGTTTGATCGCCACCGTCCGAATTCATAACCCAAATCTCCATTCTGCTCGGTCTGACAAGACCGCTGGCAAGCAGCGCCAGATAGTTTTCCCTCTCCTCGTCCGTGGGGGGATGCCAAGATCTATACACGATCTTGCTCCCGTCCGGCGAGAAGAACGGACCACCGTCGTAGCCAACCGCCGTCGTCAGTCTCCGCACATCGCTTCCGTCTATTTTCATCGTATAGATGTCCAGATCGCCGTCTCGGATGCTGGTAAAAACGAGAAGTTCCCCGTCAGGAGAGAGCGTCGCTTCTGCATCGTAGCCGCGCGTCTCTGTCAGTCTTCGGAGATCACTGCCGTCGGGATTTGAGGTGTAGATGTCATAGTCGTAGAGCGCCCAGACATACCCCTGTGAATAATCAGGCGGCGGCGGGCACTGTTCACTAACGTGGAACGTACTCGAATATAGCACTCTCGAGTCGCGCTCGTAGAAATAACCGCACGTAGTGCGCCCGAGCCCGTTCGAGATTCTTCTGATACCCGATCCGTCGATGTCGATGAGGTACTGCTGATCACAGGTGGAGTCACTTTCCTGCCGTTGGAACACGAGTCTCGTACCATCGGCCGAAAAGTACGACTCGGCGTTCTGACCCCCGAACGTCAACTGCGTAAGATTCGCAAAGAATCTCTCGCCCTGTTCGGTCGGCCTGGCCACACCTCGGGTATCGGGCGCACACGATGCCAGAAGAACGCATCCAAGTACCGTGAACGTGCTCCGCGTCATCGCGCATCGAACCGCCTGTGGAACAATCATCCTCATACTCGTTAAGCTACATCAGCCCTAGGTTCCATCCAATCCTGCCGCTACTCGAGCATCGCGCTATCACTGATAAGCGCTCAGTGGGCATCGCTCCAGTCTATTCCGCACTTGATATTCAAGCTATGATTACGAACGTAGCTAAGGAGCAGTCTCAAAATGACGGATTCAACCAACGAGCAACGACCTCAGTTTCTAGATAGCCTCGGCAAGCTCTGTAAACAGGGGAAGGACATCAGCAACTACTTGTTTCAAGTTCCCGACGATGAAGGTGAGCGTGAGAAACTGGGTAGGATTCTGGATGAAATACTTGCCGACGACACGGTAGCGTCGCGGAATGAGTTTCCGAAGCTGTGTAATGACCTGAAAGAGGTGCTGGAACAGGAAGCCTCACCGAAGAATGCGGAGATGCTGCAGGCGGGTTTTGACAGAATGACGCGGCTCCGGCAG
>JACZUR010000184.1 GCA_022573095.1 Gemmatimonadota bacterium
CCACATACTGATTGCCGGGCCGGATTCGATCTCTTCACCGCCCCCTGCGATCGTCTCGCCCGTACATCCTAACATCAGTCGCGTCTGGCTTCTCTGATAGACCAAACTCGCCAAATCTTCAAAACGGTCGGCATGAGAGTGTGAAACAAAGAGGAAGGAGATATCGGGTGGGATGCCGTTGAGCCCCCGCCCCCTGGCCAACTCGTCACAAATCTCGTCCAGTGCGATCGTAAGGTCCGGTGCTTTCGAATAGCTGGCACAGTACGTCATGATTATCCTTCGATCTCCAACGGGTTCATTGCCCTCGATGGGCGTTGCCAGGCTGCGGCCCATGACCGTAGGTAGCGACCGCTCCCAGCAGCCGCGTGGTCACGCCCACAGTGGATGCCGCAGGATGGCCTCTGGAGCTCACGATTCATGACCAGTATTCCCCCGCCTCTGCACCGGCTTTGGATAATTAGGTTGACCCCTGCTTTCCCACCTCGCCCTGGTCCTCGACGATACGTGCATGTCGCTCGCACAACCACGTCCCGTCACCGACACACACCGTTGCAAGCTCACCACAGCGAATTCGTGGGTCGGACACATCGCTCCCCGCAGGCTCCTGCTCATAATCGACCACATAATTGCACGTGTGCATGGGGCAGTCGGCTAGCTTACGCCGTCGTGGGTAACCTCAGTCAAAACCTAAGTATGTTGTGATCGCCGCGGTTCGCAATGCTGCATTGACAGCGAAGTTATTCGATCAGTCGAATTCAGTGGTAAGTGGATAAGTGGTAAGCCCACGGCTCCCCTGAACGCTGCACGCTGCAGGAATGAACGATTGAACGACCGCCCCCTGCTCCCCGTTTACCGCTCCCCGCTCCCCGCACGCTGCTTCCCATCTCCAGCAATGCGCCTACCTTTACAGGGAATCCATTACTAGACACCTGTTAGGGAGTGCCGATGTCGAAGAGCGATGATCAGAAACTGGCCGCTCTGGTGAAGAAGAATGCTGCAATGGAGGCGAAGCCCAAGGCCAGAGATAGGGCTCGGAGGCAGTACGATGATACGTTGGCTCCAGAGCCAGAGGATGACGGAGAGGGACGAAGAATTTTCTCCGAGATGAAGAAGCGCGACAACTACTAGGTTTCACGCGCGCGGGCGATTCGAAGTGCTACCCGCCTTAGTGCGGCAAGTCACGCACGATCATAGTGCGCCTGCACTCGGAGCACTTAAGCTCCCAAACGGACGCTATGCTTCCCCCACCGGCGACTGCCTCGCTTTCAAGAGTGGTACTGCACCGAGGACAGGTGACGTCAGCGCCGGAAGCGACAATCATCTGTCGTATCGACTCAGACTCTTCTTTTGAGAAGGTGACTGGGGTGTCGCGGTCCCGAGAGTCTTTGTCCATTTGTATACGCCAAGTTTCCGCTGTGGAAAGCCGCTGGTGCCAATCTATCCTTGGGTAAGCTACACGTTTCAGCCCATTAGTCGAGGGAGGAGATGATCTGCTACCGCAGGCTGGTACTAACGGACCGCTACCAATTCACGTCGCCCGGCGCGCCTGGGTCGCTGGCCGAGCGATCCCCTCGTTTCCCCGCGATCAACCGGGCTCCCCGGTTGAACGTGAAGTATGACCACGCCCAGCGGATCAGAACGAGGAGTCTGTTCTCGAACCCGATCAGAAAGGCTATGTGTACAAATATCCAGAGGAGCCAGGCCGGATAGCCCGAGAATCGTGCGCGTCCGAGGTCGGCCACCGCGCTTGCGCGTCCTATCGTGGCTAGGGTCCCTCTGTTTCTGTAATGGAACGGTGCTATCGTTTTGCCGGCGATCCGATTCTTGATGACGCGCGCTACATACCGTCCTTGCTGCATTGCGACCGGCGCAACGGCCGGTAGCGGTTCGGCACCCTCACCCTGGTGAGTGAAAGAAGCGAGATCGCCGATCACGAATATCTCTGGGCGGCCTGTAATGGTCATGTCCGGCTGTACGAGTATTCGCCCGGAACTGTCAAGCTTGGCGCCAGTTCGAGTGCTCAGGATCTCGCCAAGAGGAGAGGCGCTCACACCAGCGGCCCAACATATCGTTCTCGCGGGAACCTGACGATGGGTGCCATGAACAGCGATAGTAATGTGGTCGGATGTGATTTCTGTAACACTTGTGTTTAGCAAACATTCTACGCCCAGGCGCTCCAACGCGTGCAGGGCGCTTAGCGACAGCGATTCGGGATAGGTTGGTAGGACCCTGTTACGACCTTCGACCAAGATTATCCGGATGTCTTCCGATCCGAAATTGCGGAAGTCGTGTCTCATGGTGTCTCGCGCCAATTCACTTAACGCCCCGGCCATTTCGACGCCGGTTGGACCCCCGCCAATCACCGCTATGGTCAGCCACTCCTTGCGCCGGTCAGAGTCCGGCTCTCTCTCTGCCGCCTCGAAGGCATAAAGAACACGGCGCCTGATCTCTAGCGCATCTTCAACGGTCTTGAGCCCGGGTGCAAAGTTCTCCCACTGATCCTTACCGAAGTACTGATGCGTTACACCGGTTGCGACGATGAGTGTGTCATAGGAGAGGGTGCCATCAGCAGTGACAACTTCGCTGTCGTCGGTGCGTATGTCGGTTACTTCGGCGAGTTTGACCCGCACGTTGGAATAGCGGCGGAGAACTCGGCGAATAGGCTGAGCGATCTCTCCCGGTGAGAGACCCCCAGTTGCCACCTGGTATAACAGCGGCTGGAATAAATGGAAGTTGCGCTTGTCTATGATGGTGAGGTTGACAGCGCACCTGGCAAGTTTCTGGGCGGCGTAGAGGCCGCCGAAACCGCCACCTACGATTACTACATGCTCCACGCCTAAAGGATAAGGGGAGGGTGGACTCGAAGGCAATTCCGTCGAGGGAACGAGGGAACGAGCGGATTGGGGAGCTTACCGCTTACGGCCTACTGCTTACCGCTTCTTTTCGTGCAGCGTGCAGCGTGCAAGGCAACAGGGAGCGGGAATCGTAATCGCTGACCCACGGGCCCGCCGACCTCCACCATCCCCCACCGTCTCATCTCCCCACTTGGGTCTAAACCGATTGCACCTGCTCAGGCCGTTTTATTCGCAACTTGCCGTCCGATGAAGACTCCGTACCGGCGCGTGTGACTGCGACGGGCTGGCTTCCATTCTGTTGCGACTTAAGATAGGCGTGCGGGTCGTGGTACAAGGCCCCTTCGGGTAGCCAATCCCAAAATGGTCCTAGGTCTCGACGCAACCAGTCGACGAAGTATTCCGGAATTTCATTCGTCTCCTGCTCGTAGAAGGCGCGGAACTTCTTATCGGTTTCGAGGAAGCCTTTAATTTTGTTGTAGTACTTGACCCGGCCTCTCCCCTGATTCGTCATCCCTCTGAGCACATTCATCCAGCGCCAGCCAAGCGGTTTCATCACCCTATAGCGATGAAAAATGGCGCGGTTGGTGAACGTATGTTGTGTAACATCGCTCAGGAGACCGAAGAACTCGGGCCAAGAGTAGTTCTTCGGTATGATGTTCATCGCATGTTGCGTATTAAGAAAATGGAATGGGAAGGCGACCATCCTATCGTCTTTCTGGTACTCGAGATTTAGCGGCGCTGCCTGACCGAACGCTGAAAGCAGGGAGTACGCGGGGTAAGCGCCCGGCGTAAGATCGACAAAATGTTTCGTGAGTTCGAACGGTTCGGTCCCCTCATCTGTATCCAGGCCTACAACGAAATTCGCCTGAAGATATGGGATATAACTGAGGATCATGTTGATGTGCTCGGAGATATGCTTGACCTTCTCGATTCCGTCCTTCTTTCCGGTTTTCGATTTGTTGCCCATGTCGTACCAGGACTCGATGCCTGGCATGATGACCTGGAAGCTGTTTCTCTGGAGACGCTGCAGGTGCGGCTCCGAGAGGAGCGCCAGGCTTGTCTCCGCGAAAAAGTCGATACTACCCTGCGGAACGGCCTCCTCGATTGCGCCAAGGCACTCATCAAATCGAATCCCGAAGTTGGGGTCGTGCCAGGCCACCTTTGGACGGTCGAATTTCGTAAGCAGGAATCTGAGGTCGTCCTTCAGCGTATCGAAGCTGAGTTGCTGATACGGGACAGTCGAATCTATGCAGAAGCTGCAGGTGTAAGGGCATCCGATGCTGCTGATCATCGGTACGTTCTGTATCATTGGCGTCTTCTCGAGACAATGCTCCAAATACTTCCAGCGCTCGCGAACACTCGGGAGCGTCGGCGGCTGACGCTCAGCTGCTAAGCAGACGCCGGTTGGGCGATGCTGCTCGCAGTCTTGCAGCACGTCCCGGATGATTTCCTTGTCGGTGAAACCCAGTACGTAATCAAAGTACTTCTGTGCATCCTGCGGGTAGCAGCGGGCGTGCGGTCCGCCGATTGCCGTAACAGCGCCCTTGGAGCGGAATAGATTGCTTAGTGCGTATGCTAATTGGGCTGCCTGCGAAAACGCTGCGATGAAAACGAGATCCACATCGCTGGGCAGATCTTCAGTAAGATCCTCGAAGCCGGTGTAACAGATGTAGGTGACCTTATGTCCCTCAGCCTCGCACCACGCCGAGACTGCCTGCGGCATTACACTCGCGAAGTTCGCATTCATAATGCGTGCCCATAAGGATTTCGTGGGGGCTTTAGCGACGAGGTCGATGACCCCGACGTGTAGTCTGTGCATCAGCTACCCTTTCGCTGCCAAGGTGGATTCCATGAGGATCTC
>JACZUR010000185.1 GCA_022573095.1 Gemmatimonadota bacterium
AAGCGACTTATTAGTTCTCGGAACTGAGCGCCGCTGCAGCCGCGCCCCCCACGCCCCCCGCGCCCCCCCCCCGTGGCGTGGGTTGGCGTCCGTATTCTTCTGTCTCATATCATCAGGATCACGATTCCCAGGGCTGCCGCCGCCCCTGTCGCCAAGAAGTTCACCGTGTCGTTCGTGATCCAACCCCTGCCTCGCGTCAACTGAAGTGGTGAGTCGCAGGGATGGGTTTGCGTCTCGGTCTCAGCGCCGCAACCAGTGCATGTATAGATCGCTTGGACGGTGGCACCCAGTAGCGAGTCGAAAAGCATCGCGAGGATACCGGCAACGGTCGCGACGATGGCAATCGCTGGCGATGGCCCGACTACCCAGACAGTAACGCCCATAATAGTCGCTCCGGCTACACCTCCAGCGCTCCCCACCCACGTAACTCCGCCGGAAGTGCCGGGAACGACTTGTCTGCCGCCCACTATGGATCTGGGGAGTTGCCGGGAAAAGCTGCCGAACTCGGTAGACCATGTATCGGCCTGAGCCGCGGTCAGCGATGCGGCGAGCATGCTCCACCCCGCAATGGGATACTGGACCGCTAACGCGGCTCCTCCGACTGCCGCCCATGTGCCGTTTGCGAGCACCTGCCGATGGTCTCTTGCGGTCGTTGCAGGCGAGTGTGATGCGCTACGGCGGGCGGTGGCGGCACTCAGGATACTTCCGGTTACAAAGAGGAGAGCCAGCGGGACGCCGGCCTCAAGTCCGCCGCCCCACATGACCGCTGTCCCGACAAGAGCTGCGGCCATACCCCCGCCGGCAGTGAGCCACTTCAACCCGTAGCCCATTGAGGAAATGAGCGCCGCCACCGCTGCGGCAATTATCGGGTTCAATCCGCCGCCGAGCCCTCGCGGAACAGTTGATCGAGCAGCTTGCGCTTGAGTGACTCAGGTGCCCCCTGAGCCCGCGCTCGTGTCTCGATAAATTTCAGATAGGTCTTTTCGAAATCGAACACCTGAAAACAGGGAGCGCACATCTCGAGATGCTGCCTTACGGCGGCCTCGGTCGCCGCGTCGAGTTCCTGGTCGAGATACTCGTAGAGTTTCTCGGCTGCCTCGCCGCAATCGATTTCCCTTGGTCGATCAGTCACAGTGTGCTCCGCTTGATGTAGCCCATCTCAACGGCGTATTCGAAGAGCTCTTTTTGAAGCGCCCGCCTAGCTCGGAAGAGTCGCGACTTGACCGTTCCGACAGGCACCCCCGTAACTTCAGCGATCTCCTGGTAGTGGAGTCCCTCAATGTCACTCAATATGAGCGCCTCTTTGAAGTCTTCAGGAAGACGGTCGATGGCGTCGAGGACCTCTTGGTCGACGATCTGCTCGAAGAATTTCCCCTCGGGGTCGGTCTCGGCAACGTCGTGGAAAACCGAACGCATCTCGACATCGCTGATGTCTACCGATTCGGCGCGGTGCTTCGCCTTGCGGTATTCGTTGATAAAGTTGTTTCTGAGGATTGTGAGCAGCCAGGCCCTGATGTTCGTACCCGGCCGGAACTGGTGCCACGAGCGATAAGCCTTGAGCATTGTTTCCTGGGTCAGGTCCTCGGCTTGCGCGGTGTTGCCGGTGAGCCGGAGGCCGAACCGGTATACCGCATCGAGATGCGGCAGCGCGGTCTCTTCGAAGGCACGGCGTTTGTCGTCGCCGCCGGTCATTGCCGATCTGCAACGAAAGTCATCGGATAGGTGCGGTATCCTGAGTGCGAGGTGTTTACAATTACCATCCCGGCCATTATGCGCAAATGCCCGCTGGAAAGTAACCATCCGGTCCGGTAATTTGCGCCACTGATTCTTTCAACTACTGTGTTTGCTATGGACAAGAGAACCCATCATGCAGCCATACCGTACTCGATTCTCGCGGCGGTGCGCGGCCTCGATCTGCCCTCCGATCCCGAGTCCGACATCTATGAAGGAGAACGGGCGGTTCGGAAATTGGGTGTGAGCGGGACCGTTGCCGCGCAGATTGAAAGGTACCGGCGCCTAGCGAAGTCAGACTCGTTAGTTGAAGCGGGAGAGGTGTCTGCCCTGGCTCGCCTGGCTGCCCGGAGAAAAGATGCCGCGCTCGTCTTTGATGACGCCGGCAGACGGTTGGCTCGATTTTCGCTGGATACTCGGGCGCGCCTGGCCATAGCGGTATCGAGAGCCGTTCCAGGGTCCTGGGGGAAAAGGATCAGTCGGGCAGTGATAGCAAAGCTGGCGCGTAGGGTATTGGGGGTCGAGTTGGAGAACTCGGCTACTGCGGTGGATAATGTAACGGCGCTGCTTCCCCCGAGCGCGGCCCTGAGCCCTGACCTTCAGCCTTCCGTCTGCACGCTGTACGGAGTAGCGTTGGCCGAATTTCTTCGAGCCGCGGATCATTTCGATGGTGCGTTCGAGCACTTTTCGTGTCAGGGTAGGGGAGGCGACGTGTGCCGCTGGCGCACCGTGACCGGGCCAAGGAGTGAAGACTGATGGTTTTTGAGGGAATCGACATAGCAGCGGTCCGGTCCGAGCTGGCGTCGCTGGGCCTGGATGGATGGCTGCTATATGATTTTCACGGCTGCAACCCGGTGGCCAAGCGCGTAATCGGATTCCAGGGCTTCGTGTCGCGGAGACTTTTCGTTCTGATTCCCCGCGAGGGTCGCCCGATCGCGTTGGTTCACCAGATCGAGCAACATCCGGTGGCGGGGTTTCCGGGCGAAGTGCTGATCTACCGGACGTGGCAGGATCTCCACGAAAAGCTAGCAATACTGGTGAAAGATAGACGCCTGGCTATGGAAATCTCAGAACAGGACGCGGTTCCCTATCTCGACCGGATTCCCTACGGGGTGTTTCAACTTGTAACACAGCTGGGAGGTACGCCTGCGGGCTCTGCCGATCTGGTAACGGCCTTCGCTTCGGTCTGGTCTTCGCAGGAGTTGGCGGATCACCAGGAGGCAGCGGAGCTCATCGCATCGATCGCGAGGCTGAGGCTTTCCGAGGCCGTTATTGAGGTCGGTACGGTAACGGAAGTGCAATTGCAACAACGGGTTATAGACGACATAGGGTCGGCTGGGTTGGTGATCACCGACGCGCCCATCGTGGCGTTCGGTGCCAATTCGGCCAATCCGCACTACGAACCGGGCGGCGGTGGGGAGAGGGTTTTGCGCACGGACGAGGTGGTGCTGCTGGATCTCTGGGCCGGTCGGGAAGGGTCGGTTTTCGCGGATCAGACATGGATGGGCTTTTCAGGCCGGGAGGTTCCCTCGCATGTCGCAGAGGTGTGGGAGGCGGTGAGTGGAGCGCGGGACGCGGTGCTACAAGGCGTCCGCGGCGTGGACTATAAGACGTTGATGGGTAAAGATTTAGACGAAATTGCGAGAGGCTACTTGAGGGATCGAGGCCTCGACGAATTCTTTGTTCACCGTACCGGTCATTCAATAGATATAGAACTTCACGGGTCGGGGCCTCACCTGGATGGTTTCGAGACGCAGGATACCAGGCGCCTGCGACAGGGGATCGGCTTCTCGGTGGAACCGGGAGTTTATCTGGCCGGTGACTTCGGAGTGCGTAGCGAGGTCAACGTATACTTAGGAGAGGGTGGTCCGGTCGTGACCCCGGCCAGGTTGCAATGTGAAATTGTCGTGCCAAAATAGCGACCGGGGGTTGCGCGGAAAGGGGTGCAGGGGCATTTTTGTCGGCCTTGGAGTTTGAGGTGATCGGAGCGACCCGGCCGGTTCGGCTAGGCGTTCTTGACAATAGTTCGGGTGGCCGTAGATTCGGGCTGCTTACACAGATACCTTGGAGGGATCAACAAGACGGTTTTTTTGTTTGACTCCCGTAAAAAAGTACGTATTAAGGAAAACTACCTGTTAACCAGCACAGAGTTTGCTGTTCTCTCCGGTTGAGGAGCGGCAAACCGATCCGCCGTGGAAGGAGGCTAGCTTCACCAAAAACTTGGTTCGCTTTTTGAGCTTCTCTAACATTTCGGAGGACGAGTCAATGACTGCAAAGTATGGGCTCACCCTCAGCCGATGGGCTACTGCTCTGTTGGCGATTTTTGCACTCTCCTTGGGAGGGTCGTCGCTAGTAGCGCAGGAAACATCCGGTAAGGTTGAGGGAACTGTTCGTGATCCAAACGATCAGCCAGTAGCTGGTGCTCAGGTTCTCATTATGGGAACATCTTTTTCCGCCCAGACCAACACGGGCGGCTATTACTTCATAAACAACGTTCCGGCGGGTACGTACAACGTGCGGGCGCAGTTCATCGGCCTTCAGCCGGCGGAGATTCAGAATGTAAGAATCAGTGCCGGACAGACGGTGACCGTTGACTACGATCTGCAGGGGGCGATAGCCCTCGAGGCGATCGCGATCACGACCGCTGCTCAGCCACTTGTGCCACGGGACCAGGTTACTTCGAGAACTATTATGTCAGGGTCGGCAGTGCAGAATCTGCCGATTGACGATCCTCTGCAGATTGTAACGCTGGTGCCCGGAGTCGTGGTTGGGCGTGGCGGTGCGATCTCGATCCGCGGTGGACGAGCCAACGAGGCGGCCATCTTCATCGATGGCGCGCCGGTCCGGAGTAGCTTCAACTCAGGTACGAATCTCAATATTGCGACCAACGCGCTTGAAGAAGTAGCAGTGACCACGGGCGCTCTCGGTGCCGAATTCGGCGACGCTCAGTCGGGTGTCATTTCGTTC
>JACZUR010000186.1 GCA_022573095.1 Gemmatimonadota bacterium
TGTGCGCCAGAGCTAGAACGTGCCCGAATGTGCGGCTGCTTCGTTAGCAGGTGGTTATTTTTAGGTGTCCACGAATTTTCGATGGATTTCTCGAGAAATCACGTACACCAAATTACGCTATCCCGATGAGTCTGTAAGCGGCAAGACACCTTCCCACCCCCCTATCGTACCCCGCTCGTACCCCAGAATTATCCCCGATCAAAGCTAACATCGTTCAATCAACTAATTTGGTAGAATGCAATTGCTCGACGAGTAGATGTGGTTTCTGGCAGCTCATCTTCTAGTCTCTGGCTCAAATTCGTTCGAACTCGGTGACTATCCGGTAGCGGAAGCAACGACGACGTCGAATATTGCATTCGGTCCGGCGACGTTGACCGTACCGTGAAAAGTTACCAACCCACTCCTAGAGTTGACCGAATCCAGTATCTCAGAGAGCGCAACCATGCCGAGTTATCGCTTCGTCCATGCAGCAGACCTTCACCTAGACAGCCCTTTCAAAGGGTTAAGGCGGGTCTCTCCGAAAATAGCCGAAGTTCTGAGAAGATCCACATTCGATGCATTCACCGCTGTCATAGACCTGTGCATAACCGAGCAAGTTGATGCGCTGCTTGTCGCGGGTGATGTATTCGATTCTGCTGACCGCAGCCTAGGGGCTCAACTGAGGTTCGTGGACGGATTAAAACGGCTGGAATCATCGGGAATCCGTAGCTTTGTATGTCACGGGAACCATGACCCACGGGACGCCTGGCACTCTCAAGTGTCGTTTCCCGATAACTGCTGCCGGTTCGGTCATACCGTCACGTCAAGTGAGTTGCGGCCAGGTGATCCGGATTCACCGGTGGTGTATGGATACAGTTATCCGACCAAAGAGATCAGAGAGAATGTTGTGCCGGAATTCGAGCAGATCGTCCAACCAGGCCGGTTCTCGATCGGATTGCTTCACGCGAACGTCGGAGCTGACACCGGACACGAATCATATGCTCCATGCACCATCGATGACTTGGGGAAGGTTGGGATCCGGTACTGGGCCTTGGGTCACGTCCACACCCGCCAGGAAATCAGCCTTCCGGAAGGGCTGGCAGTCTACCCCGGCAATACCCAAGGCCGCCACGCCAACGAGACTGGAGCGCGAGGCGTCTATCTGGTGACCATTACGGAAAACGGTTCGATCGAGAGTTCATTTCGACCCGTAGACCTGGTGAGGTGGGAGCACATCGAGGTCGATATCTCGGATTACGAGGAAATGGATCCTTTCGAATGGGAGATCGCCCATCAGATCGACCTAGCCCTAGAGAGGTCGGACGGACGCCATCTTGTATACCGAGTTCACCTTAGTGGTCGCGGACCGTTGCACACATTGGTCAACCACCAGGAATACACGGAAGAGTTGTCTAACCGACTAAATGATGACTGGTCAGAGCGGAGCCCATTCGCCTATTGCGATCGCGTTACGGCAACCACTCGTCAGGACATTAATCGTGATGACCTGGTCGAAAGAGAAGACTTCGTCGGAGACCTTTTGCGCTTCTTCGACCAATCGCGCGACAACCACGGTGACACCGAAGATCTACTCGATGGGTTGAAGCCGCTGTATGAAAATCCAAGGCTTCGCAAATACCTATCCGATAGCTTGCCGCAAGGAACTGAGTTGACCGCTTTGTTGGACGAAGCAGAATCGATATGTCTCGATCTTCTGGTTGGCGAGGAATCAGATGAGAATTGAGAGCCTCTACATCGACGGTTTCGGACACTTCGCCCAGCGCACATTCGGTCCGTTTGACGCCCCGATCACCATATTCGACGGAGAGAACGAAGCTGGTAAAACCACCCTCCTTGCGTTCATACGGACTATATTATTCGGATTCCCGACTACGAAGCGCAACGATTTTTATCCTCCAAGCAGAGGAGGGAGACATGGTGGTCACATAGTCGTGATAGGAGACAATGGGACGCGCTACACAGTCGAAAGATACACCGGTCCCAAAGGCGGAATCCTCTCAATAAAAGACGAAGTCGGCAATTCGTACGACGATGCGGAATTAGGACAGTTGGTAGGTCACTCCACGAAAGGATTATTCGAGAAGTACTTCGCCTTCGGATTGGACGAACTTCAGGAATTGACATCTTTGAACAACGAAGAGATCCAAGGCCGGATATTCAGCGCGGGATTAGGAGTTAAGGATCTACCTGGAGTATTGAAGACAATCCAAGGGAAGCGATCAAAGATATACCCCGATAGTGGGAATCTCGGTAAGAACCAAGAGATCGGAGCCATCTTTTCTGAACTCGAAGCACTGGAGACAAAACTAAACTTACACCGCCAAGATGGTCCTCGATACGCGGAACTTACCGATCAGATCCAAAAACTTGCCCTCGAGATAGCTGAGCTGGAAGATGCCCGCGCCAGGATCAACTGTGCGTTGGACCATCAGCGCAATCTACGTACCGTCAGGGATGATCTGGTAGAAACCGGTATCTTGGAAGCTAAGTTATCGGCGTTGCCCTTATCTCCCGATTTCCCTCAGGATGGGGTTGTAAGATTGGAGACCGTCCTGGACCAGGTAGCTAAATCGGAGGAAGCCACCCAACAGGTGGCGGACACCGTGGAAAAATTGACAGAGGTCATTTCCCATCCTTTGACCGGAGAAGATTTACTGGAGGACGCCGCGGACATTCGAAAAGCTGCATCGGAGCGGTCCCGTTTGGATGCCGCAGTGAAGGATCTGCCCGAACGAATAGGAGAGGCGAATCAACAAACCGCCGAGGTTGATAGGCTCCTCAAGGAGTTGGGACCCGGTTGGGACAGCACCCGGCTAGAGGAGATCGACGTCTCCCTTCCTGCGAGAGATAAGGTAAATCAAGAAAAAGAGTTGGCCGCTCGGTTTCGTCAGGCTGTCACCACTCGGCAAGGTGAAAGGGAATCAGCAGAAAAGGAATCGGCCTCCGCCGATGAGGCGACGAAGCAGGCTGCTGCAGAAATTGAGCAAGCCGGCCCATGTGAATACGATGAGGCTGCATTGACGACCCGCCGTGGGACGATAAGCGCAGCGCGGCAGGGTTTGGTCCGGCTTTCGGAAGCCCGTCAACTTCGAGCAAACTTTCCCCTCTCTGGGACTCCCGGAGCGAGTGGCTTGGGCAAACAACCGTTGTTCGCCGCTGCTTTGTTGTTCGCCATTTTGGGTATCGGTGCTGCGATTTGGGGTTTCATCGGCAACGGCGGAGTCGCCGCCGGAGTGGTTGCGGCGTTGGGGTTAGGCATCGGGATTGGGCTGGCTGTATTCGCATTACGTACCGGAAGAAGCCGAGGAATCTCTTCTCAACCCGGTGATACGGGTTCCCAGATAGCCGCCATAGAACAAGAGTTGTCTGCTGCTCAGACCGTGCTCGGCCTAGACTCTCTGGACTTCGCTAGGCTAGAAGTCGCAGGGGAAGAGTTGGAGGTAAGTGCCCGCAAGTGGAGCGAAATTCAAGGCCTGCAACGCATACACCAAGATGCGGTACAAGAATCAGACCGCCGGAAACAAGACCTTGAGCGGGCTACCAAAGCATTCGCCAACTCGGAAGAAGAGCGTGCAGCGGCTCAAGATACTTGGACGGAGTGGTTGAGAGAGCGGGAATTGGTAGAAAGTATGTCAGCGGACGGTGTCATAGAGATCTTCTCTCGTGTAGAAGCTGCCCGTTCTAGCCTCTCAAATCAACGAGACCGTCAGCAAAGAGCATCGGCGATCGAACGCGATATAGAGGAAATCTCCGGACTCGTAGTCCCGCTGGCAACAAAGCACGGGGTCTCCATCGACATTGAACAATCGACAACAATCACTCCGGCCATAGACGAGTTGTCACACCGACTCGAAGAAGCCCAAGGGGAATTCAGGCAGCGAGAAGCAGAACAAGCTTCACTGACTGAGGCGGAAGAGCGGCTGGACCTGGAGCGGCGCCGATTGCAGAAAGCCGGAGATGACCTAAAGGATCTACTACTCCTCGCAGACACTGATGATACTGAAGAATTTCGCAAGATTGGTGTTGTCCACGATGAATACCAGGAATATCAAAATAAACTAGAAGGACACAAGACGACTATCCTAAGGGTATTCGGACCAGAAGCCGATCAAGAAGCCCTCCGCGCCGAGATAGGAGATCGCAGTCCCATCGCCCTTGAGGAAAGTGTTCAAGAGACACAGCAATCTCTTGAAGAGGCCGAGTTGAAGCGCGATGGGCTGAGAGAAGAATCCGTACTGGCTGGAAATGAATTGGCGGAATTGGGTACCTCAGACGAGGCGTCGGACCTGATGGCCAAGCGAGAAACTCTCGTGGAGGAATTACGTGAGTTAGGATCCCAGTGGTCGAAATACTCATTGGCGCTCATGATGCTTCGTAAGGCAAGGAACCACCACGAAGAGGAACGCCAGCCTCAAGTCATTCAAACGGCTTCAGAGTTCTTCAAGAGTGTCACTGGAGACCGGTATAGAGGACTCCGGTCCCCGGTAGGAAAATCGGAAATAATTGCTGTTACTGCGGCTGGGGAGGAACGACAGGCTATCCAATTGAGTCGTGGAACCCGAGAACAGATGTATTTATCCCTGAGGTTCGGGTTGGTTCGTGAATTCAGCCAGCACACCACATCACTACCGGTGATCGTGGACGATGCTTTGGTTAACAGCGATCCGCGCCGGGCCCGCGCGGCCGCAGAAGGTTTC
>JACZUR010000187.1 GCA_022573095.1 Gemmatimonadota bacterium
CGTAGGTACACTTTGCCTTGCCCGGTGTCCAACACCCTTGACCGTAGAGCGCAGCCTGCTGATCTCCCGCCACGCCCGCGATAGGTATCTCAGTTCCGAAATACTCGGCTGCGCAGTCACCCAGCCACCCCGACGAATTGCCGACGCTAGGCAGACTTTCCTCGGGAACTCCGAAGAGTTCCAGCAGTTCTGGATCCCAAGCCAGCGACTCGAGGTTGTAGAGCATTGTACGCGATGCATTGGAGTGATCGGTAGCGAAGGTCCGGCCGTTGGTAAGACGCCAGATGAGCCAGGCATCGATAGTACCCACCAGCACTTCACCCTTTGCTATTCCGGCCGCCACTTCGGGAACGTTCCTTACGAGCCACTCTATCTTTGTCGCCGAAAAGTAAGGGTCCCAGGTGAGTCCAGTTCGCGCAGATAGAAACTCAGATCCGAACTCTGCCTTGAGCTCCCGGCACCGTTCAGCGGTACGGCGGTCCTGCCACACCAGCGCCCGATGAAGCGGTTTACCGCTCGACCTATCCCACACCACAACCGTTTCACGCTGGTTCGTAATACCGATGGCTGTGGGTGTAACTCCCGACTGTGCGATCGCCTCGCGGCCCGCTTCCAGCGTAACCTTGAAGATCTCTTCGGCATCGTGTTCGACCCACCCCGGTTCGGGAAAGAACTGCGTGAACTCGCGGTATCCTCGGCCCAGAACAGCACCGTCCTCTGATACCACCAGCCCCGTTGCGCCGGTGGTGCCTTCGTCGAGCGCGAGCACGGATTTCACGGAGAGGTGTTTCCGGTTATGCCGGCAGCGGGTAACTGTCGGTGGGAAAGATCTTGCTGACGGACGCCTCGCTGGGGGACTCGACCAATCCACGATCAGTAATGATCCCGGTTATGAGGTTGGCCGGCGTCACGTCAAAGGCGGGGTTAAACACTCCGGCGCCCTCCGCAGTGGGAACCTCCTCGGCAGCGCGTTCTTCAATGGGAATCTCTCGCCCTGTTTCCAGCGTCAGATCGAACGTACTGGTCGGAGCAGCAGCATAGAATGGCACACCGTGGTGCTTGGCCACGACCGCCAGGCCGTAGGTACCTATCTTGTTAGCCACGTCACCATTCGCTGCAATCCGGTCAGCGCCGACAACGACGACGTCAATCGAACCGGCAGCCATGAGCGCCGCCGCCATCGAATCGGTAATGACGGTACACTGCACGCCCGCCTCGGTAAGCTCCCACGCTGTAAGCCGGCTGCCCTGGTTGAGCGGACGGGTCTCGTCGGCGAAGACCTTTTTTATCTTTCCCTGTTCGTGCGCCGTGTAGATCACACCCAACGCAGTTCCGATGCCGCCGGTAGCTAAGCGACCAGTGTTGCAGTGCGTCAGCACCGTGGCACCCCGCTGGATAATCTCGGATCCTACGAAACCGATTTTCCGGCACATCGCCTGATCCTCGTCCCAAATCGTCTGGGCTTCGTGTCTCAGCGCCTTAGCAAGATCGGATCTGCCGGAAACGAAAGCTGCCTGAGCACACTCCAGCATGCGATCAACCGCCCGGGAGAGGTTCACCGCGGTCGGACGAGCGCGGCGCATCTTTTCCGCCTCTTCGCTAAGCCATTCGAGATCAGCCTGAGTGACTCTGCTGCGGCCGGTTTCCCTGCCAGCAGCGGCAGCCGCGAGACCCATTGCGGCCGCGATGCCGATTAGAGGAGCTCCGCGCACCCGTAGCGACTTGATGGCCTCGATCATACCATCCACCGAACTGATCTGCAGGTACTTCACCTCCTGCGGAAGCAGCGTTTGGTCGAGGAGGCGTGCCGCTCCGGACGCGGTCCAGTCGATTACCCTTAGTTTCATAGACGGGATACTATACCGCGTAGCCGCTCCGCATGCCAGCGCAACTAGTACGCGGCTCGCGTTACCTGAAAACTGCTGAAAGGCGGGACACAATGGGTTTCGAGCTCATACAATTCGAAGTTACAGAGCGGATTCGGACGATGACGCTAAACCGGTCCGACAAATTGAACGCACCCAGCGAGGGCATGTCGGCTTTTCTGGGAAAAACGCGATGCGAACTTTCAGGGAAAATAGGAAAACCCAAGTGATATCGTTTGCAGTACAAACCGAGATCGTGAGGCTCGCTGTGGCAGTCGAGGATGAGATTGTTACGAGAATCCAGCTGAATGGTAAAACGAAGCGGAAACCGTCGACGCGGTTTGAGCGCCTGGTGGCCAGGGAACTGAAGGAGTACGGGACGGGACAGCGTACCAGGTTCACCTTCGCGTTCAGGCCCGGGGGCACTGAGTTCCAGCGCGCGGTATGGAGGTCTCTCTGCCGGATACCTTACGGCGCGACCCGTACTTACGGAGATATCGCCCGAATAGTGGGCAACCCGCAGGCGGCAAGGGCCGTGGGTATGGCAAATCACCACAACCCCATTGCGATCGTCATCCCCTGCCACCGGGTCGTGGCGGCCGGTGGGAAACTTGGGGGATATGGAGGGGGCTTAAACCTGAAGAGACGGCTCCTGTCGCTAGAATCGGAGGAGGTCTGAAAGGGACAATTTTCGGAGGAGCGATAGAGCCGATAAAACATTGACCCGACCCTCTGAGAATAGTTATTTTTATAAGTGATCAACTCAGGTAAGATTAGCGGTCCACGGGGCACTCGAAGGGGTTCCGTGGCCTTTTTTTTGAGGGTATTCGGACCCCCTGTTCTCTTCGCCGTCACGGCTACCGCTTGCTCTGGGCGGGAGAGGCCGATATTCGGACCGGACCTGACGTCTGACACGATTGTACCGATAATCAGCTTCTCGGCGCCGCCTGCCGGCACTACGGTGACGCGCGGCGATGTCATCGACTTTTTCTTGCACGTTAGCAGCCAGATCGAACTGATTGCTGTGAAAGCGATAGTCACCGGGGCAGTCAATTTCGAGTTTCCGGTTGCCAATCCCGGGGACACCACGTATACCGTCCAACTGCCGGTGCCTACAGGGCAGTCAATCGGGGACACCATACTGGTTAGCGTAACAGCTACGGACGTGCTCCGGCGGCAGGGAACTGGGGACATAAGGATTACACTGCAGGACCCGATGTAACCGGGAGTGTTACTCCGACAGCTAACAGTTCGAGATTTTCGCAACCTGGTATCACTGGACCTGGAGATTCCAGAGGGCGGTGTGGTCATAATTGGCGAGAACGGGCAAGGCAAAACCAATTTGCTCGAAGCTATTTATTACCTGGTGTTGTTCCGCTCGATGCGCGGCGCACGGGATAGGGAGCTCGTCCGCTTCGGCCAACCGGGATTCTTTGTTGCCGGCGACGCGGACTCGAGAGTTCAAACGGGATACCAGCTGTCTGGAAGGAAGAAGAAAGTTACGGTGGACGGGACGGAAGTTTTTCGACTCGCCGACGCGGTGGGACGCTTCGTGGCCATCCCGTTTTCGCCAGACGACCGAGAGATAATCAGTGGAGGCCCCGCACTGAGGAGACGGTTTCTTGACGTGCTGCTGTCACTGTGCGAAACCGGGTACCTGGCTCAACTGACAACCTTCCGCGCTGCACTCAAGCAGCGAAACGCAGCACTGAGAAATGGAGGGCAGGCGGAGGCAGCAGCATTCGACGGGGTATTCAGCTCGGCGGCGGAGTTCGTCCTCGGGGCGCGGCGCCGTTGGGTGGAAAGGTGGCGCAAGCGATACTCCGAGCTCTGTTCCCGCCTGGGTGAAGTTGGGGATTCTGATATCGAGTACAAACCACGGAGCGACTCCGCCGCGACCGCCGCAGAGATAAGAGAGGAGTTAGACCGTACGAAAGAGCGCGACATAGCCAGCGGGTCGACTACAACAGGGCCGCACAGGCATGACCTGCGCCTGCTACTGGCTGGTAAGAGCATCAGGCGGTTTGGGTCGTCGGGGCAGCAGCGGACGGCCGCCACGGCACTTCGTCTGCTCGAGGCGGCCGTCATTCGCGAGTCGACAGGAACGACGCCGGTGGGGCTGTATGACGATGTGTTCGCCGAACTCGACGAGGGAAGACAGCGTAGGCTGCTGGATGTTATTGGAGACGTGCTGCCCGGTCAGGCTATTCTGGCGGCTCCTCGCGATGCCGAGATACCCGGAGAGCTGTTCGAGCGGCCGCGTTGGTCTATGACGGGCGGGCGCATTGAAACCTAGAAAAGTTTTCAGCATGGCAGAGGCTCTTGATCGATATTTCGGGAGAGCCGGCATTAAGAGACGCGTCACCCAGGCGTCGGTCATAAACGAATGGAAGCAGCTTGTCGGACCACAGATAGCGGGAGTTACGAGACCACATACGATCACCGGCGACGGTACCTTGTTCATTGAGGTCTCGTCCGCCGCTTGGATGCAGGAACTGCAGTTGATGGAACCATCTATCATTCGGCAGCTTGCAGATCGTGGAAAAAGAGTCAAACGGATAATCTGGCGCGCGGCCTAGCGCCGCACGCTGAGGCGAAGACACCGTCAATAGAGGGGATATGGCAACGAAAAACACTGAAGGCTACGGCGCCGATTCAATTCAGGTTCTCAAAGGCTTGGAGGCAGTGCGTAAGCGTCCGGGAATGTACATCGGCTCCACTGCGGCCCGCGGCCTTCACCACCTCGTCTACGAGGTGGTAGACAACTCGATCGACGAAGCCCTAGCGGGGTTTTGCTCCAAGATAGAGGTAAC
>JACZUR010000188.1 GCA_022573095.1 Gemmatimonadota bacterium
GAGGCAGCGAGTGTTGCCGCAATCAAGGCTCTCCTGCCTGCCCGCTCCGCGACGTAGATGATTCATCGGACCCCCTGCCGGTCCTGAAATATGGGCCGGTGGGGTTCCACCCCCACGCTCTAAAAAGGAACTTTGTCCGATGAAGGAAGCAGCAGGCATCATGCCAATCTCAGAACTTGGCCCAGGTGAACCCGTTGATTGGCTGGTCGAGGGCTACGTTGCCCGAGGCTACAAGACGCTCTACTCGGCCTTCTGGAAATCTGGCAAGACGACGTTCCTAGCCCACCTGTTGAAGATGATGGGCAAGGGCGGCATGATCGCCGACTTCTATGTGAAGCCCGCCAAGGTCATCTTGATCAGCGAAGAGAATCCGGGCTTGTGGGCGAATCGACGGGACCGCCTCGGCTTGGGAGATCACGTCTGGATCGGGTGTCAGCCATTCTTGGGTGTGGCGACGCTCGACATCTGGAACAACTACATTCTGAATGCGATTGCGCCCGAGCATCCGTGGCGGCCAGGGCGGTCACTGAGGTCAGGGTAGCAAGAGCGAGAAACGTCAGCTTTGTCCTTTTCATGTGCGCAGGTGCGGTGGGGTTCACTTATGTAAACGATCCCTCGATTGATCCGGTTCCCCCCACCTTACTCCACCCCCGGTGGCAGCAAACCGAGGGTTACCGCCCAAGCAAAAAACACCGCTTGGATCAAGCGGTGTTTTTCACTCGGACTCGGAAAGCCTACTGTCGCGTCCGATAGTTGATAACCATCTCAGGCTCGCCAGGCGGCTTAACAACCAGCGACACAACGTCGCCGGGCACGACCCCGTCAGCGATGTCCTCCACGTCGTCAACCGTCGCGACACTCGTTCTATTGATACTTAGCAAGCGAAGACCCGGCTGAAGCGCCGTACGCGCCACCGGACTGATCCTCGAAATGTCCGAGATGATGACGCCAGTAGCCTGCTCGTACCCGCCACGTCGCGCCGTACGCGCATCGAGCGCTGCAACATTGAATCCCAGCACATCCTCGGCTTTGCTCGAAGCAAGGTGGATTCTGGGCTCTTCAGGTTCCTTTACCTCAAACTCACCCAGCGTGATTTCGATATCCCGCATGCGACCGTCTCTAAAGATCGTCAGCGTCACAGTTTGGCCAGGACGATACTCGGCTACGGTCGCTATCAGGTCGGTGCTGTTATCTATCCGATCGCCGTTCAGGGCCAAGACAACATCGCGTATCAGAATGCCGGCGTCTTCCGCCGGGCTGTCTGCCACAACCGAAACGATCTCCGCTCCTCTCACCTCATTCAGCCCGTACGCTTCTGCGTCGACCGCTTCAACGTCATCGATGTTGACACCTAACTGCGGACGATGGACTACGCCATCGCGCATCAGATCGCCGGCCACCCTTACTGCTAGATCGATCGGGATTGCAAACCCATACCCTACGAACCGCCGACCAGTAATCGCAGTGTTGATTCCAACCACACGGCCGTAGAGATCTACCAGCGGACCACCAGAGTTGCCTGGATTGATTGCTGCATCTGTCTGTATGAACGCTTCGAGATTGGTATTACCGCCGCCGATTCTAAGGGCACGGCCCTTAGCGCTGACAATCCCGGCGGTCATCGTGAAGTGCAGCCCAAGGGGGTTCCCGAGCGCGAGGACCCAGTCGCCGACCTGGAGTCCGTCCGCATCCCCAAGCTGGGAAACCGGCAACACCACACCAGCAGCAGGCATAATCTTTATCACCGCCACGTCGCTGTTGGGATCACCGCCCACCACAGTCGCAGCGTACTCGCGGCCGTCGTGCAGCAGCACCGTTAGGCTGGTCGCATCCTCTACCACATGATTGTTCGTGAGTATATGCCCGTCACTATCGAGGATGAAACCTGAACCTGAAGAAACCTGTAACCTGTCACCGTTATCCGGCCTGTTGGGTTGCTCAAAGAACCGGAATGGGTTCTGACCCCTACTGCGTCCAGACGCCGGTTGCAACTGTTCGGCAGTGATGAATACAACCGCTGGCATAGCCCGGCTGGCAGCGAAACGGAAAGCACCGGATAGCCTCGCAGCGGCGAGCGTGTCGCCGGGGGGGAGCTGAACCTCGACCGGACTGACCGTCGGCGGGGGCTGCAAAGTCACCCGCGGCTCCTGAGCCACAATCTCGCGAGCCGAACCGTTCCCACACGCGATGGTGAGAACAAAAAAGGCGGGAGCGAGCATTGTTAGCCTGCGCGTTCCTGAACAGCCCATCAAACCTCCATTTAACTGCACTGTCAGCTGGGTCAGTATACTATAAAATAAGCTTTCATGCCCCATAAGTTCCCTTGCAGGTTAAGATGCCTGGACCGTGCAGGTGGTTGCATTATTAACCAGCCTGTCCGCCTCCAACCACTGCACAATCGCATTCATGGTTCCACCGTCGGCCGATATCTCCCCGAGGCCTCGTGAACCCCGCTGAACTCAGCTGCTAACATACTGTGTGAAACGGATACCTCGCCACATGAGGTGAAAAAGGCGGTATCTGAAGTCTACCTTGATAGGCAACTAACCGACGAAATTCGTTGACAGATCGGGTTTAGACTGCTAGCGTTCTAGCGCGATAGGCACGCCCAGGTAAGTGTTACACGGCTGGTAGCAAACACAAGAGTAGGGACCTGTCACAACAGAGGTCCCTTTTTTTATTTGCAAGTCGGATCGGGGAATGCCCAATGCAACGAAAGATGCGTCTCGAATGACGCACCCTGCGCGGGGGATAGTGGCCGCGTGTGAACGGTAGCCGATCCGAACTTGTTGCGGGAAGCTACAGGCAAGAGCAAAGGACAGATTATGCGCACGATCGGAACAGTGAAGTGGTTCAACGACTCGAAAGGTTTTGGGTTCATCACTCCAGAGAACGGGGACAAGGACTGCTTCGTTCACTTCTCGGCAATCGAGGGCTCGGGTTTCAAGTCGCTTTCTGAGGGAGAGCGGGTTGAGTTCGAGGTCGTTCAGGACGAAAAGGGTCCAGCTGCCAAGAACGTCACCAAGCCCGGCGAGGGACCGCCCAGCGAGGGACCGCCCGAGGGACCGCCCAGCGAGGGACCGCCCGACGAGGGACCGCCCAGCGAGGGACCGCCCGACGAGGGACCGCCCGACGAGGGACCGCCCGCCGAGTAAGAATCGGATCGGTAGAGCTCGCCGGATAGCTGCCGGCGGGCTCGCCCGGGACAACTCAGATTAGAACTCCTAAGATATGATTCAGATAAAGCTGGACGAAGGCGACCGCCTCGAGTGGGCGATAAAGGCATTCAAGCGGAAGGTACTGCGGTCGGGTATTCTCAAAGACCTGCGCAAGAAGCGGTACTACGTGAAGCCTAGCGCTGCAAAGAGGCTAAAGTCAGCAGCCGCTCAGCGGAGGCGCCGAACGGAAAAACGCCGGGCAGAGCGCCGGCGCTAGGTCCCAAGTTTCGCAGAAAAAAGTGGAATTCTGACCGCTAACGTCTCTCGGCGGTCATCTCTTCGACGTACTCGGCGTTGGTCTTAGTGCGCTCGAATTCTTCCAATAATCTCTTCATTGCGTCCGGCGGTGTCGCGTTGCTGAGCATGCGCCGCAGAATCCTGGACACGTTGAGTTCGTCTTCCGACAGTAGTAGCTCTTCCTTGCGGGTCGAGCTAGCATGAAGATCCATCGCCGGGTAGAGCCTCCGTTGGGCTATTTCGCGACTGAGCACGAGCTCACTGTTGCCGGTGCCCTTGAACTCCTCGAAGATCACCTGATCCATCCTGGACCCCGTATCTACCAGCGCCGTTGCAATGATCGTGAGGGACCCAGCTCCCTTGGAAGGATCAACCATTCTCGCGCTACCGAGAAAACGCTTGGGTTTTTCCATCGAGGTCGAGTCCAGTCCTCCTGTCAACGTGCGCCCGCTACCTTCTTCGACCGTATTGTAAGCTCGGGCCAGCCTAGTAATCGAGTCGAGAATAATGATAACGTCCTCACCAAGCTCTACTCTCCGGCGCGCCCGTTCGAGCGTAATCTCGGCGAGCGCGGTGTGACGAGTGGGTGGATGATCGAAGCTTGAAGCAATCACCTCTCCAAAGCCGCACATCTCCATCTCGGTCACTTCCTCAGGCCGCTCATCAACCAGAAGTATCAGAAGCAGACACTCTGGATAGTTCTTGGCGACGCCCTCAGCTACTGCCTGTAATACAGTGGTCTTCCCAGCTTTGGGAGGTGAAACAATCAGTGCGCGCTGACCCTTCCCCATCGGGCAGAGGAGATCGAACATCCGGTTTGTCGGATCGGGACGTCCCAAATGGTTGCGGCCACACTCCAGAACCAGCCGTTCGTTAGGATGTTTCGCGCCCAGGTCCCCGAATCGCGGCCTGTTCTTAACCGAGTGGGGTGGCCGGCCGTTGATTGCGGTTACCGCCGTGAGGGGAGCATTCTTGCCACCCTGCTTCTTTCCCGAAGTTCCGCTGATTTCATCCCCGATGCGCAGCCCGAATTTGCGAATCTGCTTGGTCCCCACGTAAACATCACGCCGCCCCGGCATATATCCGTCTGCGCGGCGCCGGATGAATCCAGCCCCGTTATCCAATATGTCCAGCACACCCAAGAACTCGCCTTCCGGCGCCTCGCCTGCCTGGTCATTCTTATTCGGTTGGGACCTTCAATTACCGTTGCAACTCCCCAC
>JACZUR010000189.1 GCA_022573095.1 Gemmatimonadota bacterium
CTTACATAGTTCGGTCATTTCCATCACGAATTCGATCAGAGCTCTTTCACGAGCGAGCATGAATGTGTTGATCATAATTCCGTTACGGCGGCAGGTGTTTACTTCCTTGAAGGTCTCGCTCAAGACACGTTGGTCGAAACCCATCGAATTTACATAGATGCGTCCATCCGGCAGCGTAAGGGCCGTAGGTTTGCCATCAGTGATCATGACTATCTGTCTCATGTCTTTCTTCTGGGACATGAGTACCTTACGCGCAAGCTTGAGTCCTTCGGCTGTGTTGGTGTGATACGGACCTACCTTGGCTCTCGCAAGTTGCGAGATAGGTATCTCTTCTGCTGAATCATGAAATAGTACGACACTCAAACTGTCACCGGGGAACTGAGTGCGAATCAGATGTGTAAGGGCGAGCGCCACTTTCTTTGCCGGTGTGAACCGGTCCTCACCGTAGAGAATCATTGAGTGGGAACAGTCGAGCATCAGTACCGTTGCGGCGCTCGATCGGTACTCCGACTGGTGGACCATCAGGTCGGAATATTCAATGTTTAGAGGCAGGCTCAGGCCCTCTCGTCCAATCGCATTCCGCAATGTCGCATTGGCATCGAGATTTAGCGTGTCACCAAACTCGTACGGCTTAGATTCGGCTTCCGCTTCAACACCGGTGGCGAGAAAGGCGGTATCGTGACTTCCAAAGCTTGCCTTACCGATGGCACCCATCAAGTTCTTGAGCGAGCGATAACCCAGGAAATCGATGCCTTTGTCTGTGAGATCGAAGTTGACTTGCTCTGCAGCGGACCTAGCCTCACCGTGGACACCAGGAAGGGCTTCATGCTGAGCGGGCATCTGCGGTGCTTGTCCCGCGGTCAGATAACCGTCGTCCATCAACTTCTGAACTATCTGATCCAACAGGTCCGCAATGTCCTGCTGAATTTGGGCATCACGCTGCTCGTCACCGGTTGACTCGCCTCGCAGGAACTGCAGCATCTCAGGAGTAAGTTTTCCAGAGTTCATGAGAGCCTGAAGAATCGCGTTCTTCAGATCTTCGATGCTGTTGTTACCGCCCTCGTCTCCAAAATCTCCCCAATACGGATGATGGTAGTGGCCGCCTGCAAACCCTGACTGCAGCAGAAAGTCACTCAACTGATCGAGCAACTCCTGCATGTTGATACCGTCAAGTAAACCGGGAATAAACTTGGAGTACGTATGGAACCGCATTCTACACGGTAGCAGTTCTGCAGGTTGGGCGGAAGAGGGTTTGCAGGCCGGAACCCTCCAACCCTCTATATTCCGTCATGCCCGCCCCCCTCCCCCTCCCCCGCCGGGTATCAACGTTCAGCGCCCTCCAGCACCGCAACTTTCGGATTTTCTTTACTGGTCACGCTGTGTCGGTGGTTGGTCGCTGGATGCACCACATTGCGCTCGGCTGGCTCGTTCTCGAACTTACCAATTCTCCGTTCTATGTGGGACTCGTTAGCCCCCTTGCCAGGCTGCCCATCCTGTTGTTGTCACTGCACGCCGGCGTCCTAGTCGATCGCGTATCGAAGCGCAAGCTCATCATAGTCACGCAGATCATATCGATGGTTCTTGCTCTGACGATGTCGGCTTTGACGCTTCTTGGAATCGTGACTGTATGGCATGCGGCGTTTCTAACGATGCTGCTCGGCACGGCGATTACATTCGAGTTGCCCGCACGGCAGTCGTTCATCATCGAGTTGGTGGGTAAGGAAGATCTAACGAACGCGGTGGCGCTCAACTCCTCAACATTCAATGCGTCGCGTGTAGTCGGTCCCGCGGTCGCAGGGATCTTGCTCGGTACGGTCGGTGTCGGCGTATGCTTCCTTATCAATGGCCTGACTTACTTGTTCTCCATCATTTCACTGTTGAGAGTAAAGCTTTCACCCCTTGATACGCCGAAGAACTCTCGTTCTACATGGGAAGATCTGCGAGATGGCATAGCGTTCATCGGGAGCGAACGCAGAGTTTTCAGCATCATACAGCTGATCGCCGTTCTATCGGTGTTTGGTTTTCCCTACGAGGTTCTCCTGCCCGTGCTCGCTAGGGATGTGATGCATCGCGGCGCTTTGGAATACGGCTGGATGGTGTCGGCAGCTGGTGCGGGTGCGCTCGCCGGTGCGTTGGGTCTCGCTACTGTCGGCGGCCGAATACCCAGAGGAAAGCTCATCAGGCTTGGCGCGTTCCTGTTCGGTGTGTCGATTGTGGCTCTCTCGATAGTAGGCACTGTATCAAACGCGCTGCCGGTGCTTGCAGTCATTGGAGCCGCCATGGTACTGACGACAGCGAGCGCTAACACACTGCTTCAAACCATCTCACCGGACGGACTCCGTGGAAGGGTCATGTCCGTCTACTCGCTTGCCTTCCTGGGGCTTGGCCCGTTCGGATCGCTTATGTCGGGATGGGTGGCAGAGCAGTACGGTACTCAGGTGGCGATAGGTATCGGTGGTGCTCTAGTGGCTGTGCTGTCATTGATCGTCGTTGGGAGAAACAAGGAACTGCTGCGAACTAGATAGGCCATCGGGCCGACGCTGTCACTACCATCCTCGTTGTTTGGCCGCGCAAACAATGATATCTGCTGCTTCCCGGTATGAGAACTCATCCGTGTTCAGCACCAGGTGATAGTTGGTCGGATCGTCCCAGATCCTATCGTAGTGAACTTTCACGTATTTTCTGCGCCCCTTGTCAAACTCGTCGACGGATTTTTCCGCCTCTCGACGGGATACTTCCAGGCGTTCGACGGCGCATTTAACCCGAGCCTCGCGGGGTGCAACTATAAAGACGTGGAGCGCGTCCTCACGTTCGGCTAGGTAGGCTTGCGCTCCCCTTCCTACGAGTACCACGTTCTCATCACGCACGGCTTCGCTTATCACCGTTTCTGTTATATGTGCCAGGTTGGGTTCATCGGGCAGTGGGGTCGTCGTTGTTTCCGAACCGCCTACATAGATGTATGGGGACGAAAGGGACAATGCTCCGGCGAGTCGCTCGATAAGGCTGCTCACGCGTTCTTCGCGGATCTCGACTTCTTCCCGTGAAACGCCCGCACGCTGTGCGACACGATCTACTAGCTCGTTGTCAATCAATGTCCATCCAATATCAGCCGACACAAGCTTGGCAATGTCGGATCCGCAAGACGCGTACTGTCGAGAAATAGTGATTACGCTCATAGCTTGCGTATGTGCTTAGTTAGATGACGGCTTGACTCAGACCAAAAAGTTCTGTCCACTCGTACCGGTACTCTCACCGGGTGGCCGTGGTTTCTGGACTCTAGAGTAACTGAACTCCTCGTTACGCGTGATCTTCTTTTGCGCCACAAGTCCTTCAAGCACCAGTTCGCATGCCGCAGCGGTGGTGCCGGTGTCCTTGTCCGGTGCCAGGTGCGCCACCCGGATCAACTCGATCAAGCCGGGTACAGTACCAAAACCTTCAACGCACAGATCCGAGCGTTCGTTAGGTGAAACTCGCAACGCTCCGCCATTGTTGAACCAGTCGATGATTTCTTCGCAATCCCGTCCCTCGAGCCGAGCTGTGAATGCATCACCGATGGCGGCGCGGATGATGTCAGCGGCAATAGCTTCAGCGCCTTGCAGTTCACCCTCATACTCCAGCTCGATTTTTCCTGTTATTGCCGGCATTGCGAAGTAGACATCGGAAATCCGCGGAACGATGGCTTCTTCATTGTTACTTATGCTTCGCTGCTCCGCACTCGACACTACATGTTCCATCATTGTAATGGGGAGGCGTTGGCTGACCCCGGACCGATGGTCGATTCTCTTATCCATCCGAGCCCTGAATGCGACCCGTTCGACGACCTCTGCAATAAATTCCGGTACGTGGAGCCGCCCGCCGTTTCGCTCGAGCCAGGCTTCTTGTCTGGTTATCTGCATGCCGTGCTCGATCGTCGCCGGATAGTGGGTTGTTATCTCGCTTCCGATCCGATCCTTTAGCGGCGTAATGATCTTGCCCCTGGCGGTGTAGTCTTCCGGGTTGGCGGAGAACACAAGTATCAGATCGAGCGGCAGTCTCACTGGGTAACCTTTGATCTGGATGTCACCCTCCTGCAAGATATTGAACAGCGCCACCTGGATCTTTGCCGCTAGATCGGGCAGCTCGTTGAGGGCAAAGATGCCGCGATTTGCCCGTGGCAGCAGCCCGTAGTGCATGGTTAGTTCGTCTGCCAGCACGTGCCCGCCGCGCGCTGCCTTTATCGGGTCGACATCACCTACAATATCGGCGACTGTGACGTCAGGTGTAGCTAGTTTTTCTACAAACCGCTGGTCTGGCGTTATCCAGCCGATTGCCGTATTGTCGCCTTCTTTCTCGATGATTTCCCGGGCATACTTCGAGATCGGTCGAAACGGATTGTCATTTATTTCACTTCCCGCAACTATCGGGATTTCATCGTCCAAGAGGGAGATCATCCCACGGAGAATTCTACTCTTGGCCTGGCCACGCAGTCCCAGGAGGATGAAGTTGTGCCGGGCGAGGATGGCATTGACGATGCCGGGTTCGACCGTATCGTCGAAGCCCACGATGCCGGGAAATGGATCGTGACCCTCTTCCAGCATGCAGGTGAGATTATGCCGCATTTCGTCCTTGACGGAGCGGCCGTGCCGCAGGGGGTCTCCCCATGCGGTTTTTCGGAGTTC
>JACZUR010000190.1 GCA_022573095.1 Gemmatimonadota bacterium
GTGAAACGCTCCCGGACCCACACGCTGGGAAGTAGCTTTCAAGCAGAACAACTGCCGAGGCGCGGCGTGCCCGCGCGGGAGTCAGAATATAAAGATGTCACCCAGCGCTTCAAGCCGAACGATGCCGGGAGAGCGCGATATCCATCTTAGGGATCTTGCGGCTGTTGTGGTACGCCACTGGAAGATAGCAGTCCTTTTCCCGATACTGGTGTCCGGGGGGGCCTACCTCGCAGGCCGAAACGCTGTGGACGAATTTCGATCGCAGCTTACCATACAGATTTCGTCTCAGAAGCAGGTCTTTGCCCGACTCGATGATATCGACATAGATGAACTGGCACTTCAGACGGACCCCATCCTCTCTGAGGCGCTGATACTCACCACACAGGGAGTCGCCCTGGGCGTGGTCGACAGGCTTCGTCTGCAGCTTGAACCGATCGATTTATCCATGCGGAGAGGTAGTGTTTTTCGTGCGATCTCGATGGAATCGGTCGCTGATAGGCCGACCCCTGTGGCGCGATACGAACTCGCCCGTCATCCGAGCACCTGGGAACTTCGGAACGCGGCGGGTACGACCGTCGCGTCGGGATCGTACGAGACCGTGGTCACCGGGCCCGGCTTCTCTTTCTTTACCGTTCCTCCAGAGAGTGGCGAGGATGAGGATGCGGTACCCTTCCGGATCGTTTCGAGAGAAGCCGCAGCGGCTTTGGTGACCGGCGGAATATCGTATAGCGTCAGACAGTCTACAACTGCCGTCGACGTGTTCTTTACCGGAACGGATCCAACTCTGGTACCGCACATATTAAACGAAGCTGCGGTTCAGCTTCGTGACAGGGGAGTCGAACGCGCGAGACAGGCGGCGACTCGTCGAACCGAATACATCAGCCGGCAGTTGGCGATTACTGAAGTACAGCAGCGAGCCAAGCTGAACGATCTGCAAGATTTCCGCGAGACCGAGCAAGTAACGAATCTCTCCGCCGAGGAAACATCTATCGTAGCCGCCATACACGAAGCGGAACAGGAGAAGCTGGACATCCAGGTATACTCTTCCACACTGAGCGACGCGCGTGAATCGGGTGACTCGATCGGGATCGAGACACTCAACCGGCTTTCTGCAGTCGGAGAGATTTCGGCGAACTCTGCCCTCTCTTTCCAGATCCGAACTCTATTGGAACTGTACGATTCGAGAATAACCGCCATTACAGCCGAGGGCTTGCGCGAGTCGAATCCGCAGGTGGTCAGGCTGGATCAGCGAATAGGCCAGGCTCACGCAGCTCTGATCGAGGCGGTTCAGGCGGCGCTCGATGGGGCCGAGGCTCGGATCTCGGCGATCGACGGAAGGATATCGGACCTACGTGCCCGACTGGCCACCTACCCAGGTAAAGCGAACAGGATAGCGCAATTACAGCTCGAGGTAGACATACTCAATCAGACCCTGCAATACCTGCTCGGTCAGTTCGAGACTGCACGGATGCAGGAAGCAACCATCGGGCCCTATATCACCATCCTCGACGGAGCGTCGCCGCCGGTCGACCTGGGCACGTCGCTGAACCAGAAGATATTGCTCGGTTTCCTAGTAGGAGTGCTGCTTGGCCTGGGATCGGCATTCTTTCTGGAGTATCTCGACCAAACGATCAAGTCCAGCGAAGACATCGAACGTGTTCTTGGAATCCCGGTGTTGGGTCTCATACCTCAGGATCCGGGCCTGTCGTCAACTGGAGGTCCCCGCCGCAACAAGTTGGGTCTCATCACAGATCTTGACGCAGGCAATCCGGGAGCGGAGGCGTACCGATCACTGCGCACGAACGTAACCTTTGTCGGAGCAGAGAAACCGATACAGTTCATTACCGTTACCAGTTCAGGACCGAGTGAGGGAAAGTCGACCACCGCTGCTAACCTGGCACTCACACTCGCGATGAGTGGAAGTAAGACTATACTTGTCGACGGAGATCTGCGCAGGCCAATTGGGCACGTAACTTTCAGTCTCGAACAGGAACCGGGGCTGACAGATGTCCTGATCGGTGGTACTCCCATAAAGGAGGCCGTGAAATCCGAAGTACAACCCAATCTGGACATCCTGACGGCCGGGTCTTCTCCGCCTAACCCGAGCGAACTACTGGGATCCGACTCTATGCACGCGCTGATAGCGGAACTGAGAAGAGACTACGACTACATTATTGCGGACACCCCTCCAACGCTGCCGGTAACCGACTCAGCAGTATTGGCCTCCAATGCAGATGCGACGATCCTGGTCGTGAAATGCGGCGCGACCGACGAACAGGCGGCCAAGAGAGCCCTGGATAAGCTGAAGCGCGTTCACGCGCGCGTTGCTGGGGCCGTGTTAAACGGCGTAAAGCAGAAACACGAGGAATATTACTACACTTACTACTCATACGACCGTGCGCCTCCTACGAGATCGGGACTGCGCCTGTCTCTGGGGTCGCGAATCGCAGGTCTCTTCTAGAATTCTCTACGCGGCTCAGACCGAAACGAGCTGATCCCGTCGCACGCCCACGCTGACGTACTTGATCGGTACCATGACATGTTCTTCTATTCTCTCTAGGTAAGCTCGCGCTTCTGAGGGCAGCGACTCCATCCGTGCGACATCTCCGGTGTGCTGCATCCAACCGGGAATAGTTTCGTAGACGGGTTCGATCCGATCCAGCAGCGCCACCTCGGCCGGCAAACCGACAACCGCCTCACCATCGATCACATAGCCGGTGCATAGCTTGATTTCAGACAATGTGTCCAGGACGTCAAGCTTGGTAACTGCTAGATGGGTAAGTCCGTTCACGCGTGCCGAATACCGCACCACCGCCGCATCAAACCAACCGCAGCGACGCGGCCGGCCGGTCGTCGCGCCGAACTCGCCGCCTAGTTCTCGTAACCTGCCCCCCAGTTCGTCTACGTCCTCAGTGGGCAGCGGTCCGTTTCCCACTCGTGTCGTGTATGCTTTCGTCACACCCAGCACAGAATCGATGAGAGTGGGACCGATTCCAGCTCCGACTGCAGCTCCTCCGGCAGTCGTGTTCGATGAGGTTACGTAGGGATAAGTACCGTGATCGACGTCCAGAAGAGCGCCTTGAGCGCCCTCGAAAAGAACTCGTTTGCCCTGTTTGATTGATTCAAAAATCATAAGCCCTGTATCGGTCGCGAGGGGCATGATCCTACCAGCCAGACTGTCAACCAACTTTAGATGTTCGTCCACTGACGCTCGGGCGGCAACGCCACTTGCCTCGAGTAGTTGATTTGCGTGTTCGATTCGCGAGCGCAGGCGTAACTCGATACCCGGCCTGTCGTTAAGGTCGGCGACTCGGATACCGCGCCGTCCGATTTTGTCCTCGTACGCTGGACCAATACCGCGTCGTGTCGTACCGATCCGTTGTTGTTGCTCGGCCACCTCTTCGAGCATCTTGTGAAACGGGAATACGAGATGAGCGCGATCGGATACGTGCAATCGACCCGCCGTCTCGACCCCCCGCTTTTCCAATTGGTCAATCTCCTCTAGGAACGTTTCAGGATCGATGACCACCCCGTTTCCAACGACGCAGACCGTCTGCGGATGTAGGATACCGGAGGGAATTTGATGGAGTATGAATTCGTCGCCGTCGATGAAGACGGTGTGTCCTGCGTTCGCCCCTCCCTGGTACCGTACTACCATGTCCGCATCCGCGGACAGCGCATCGACAATTTTACCTTTGCCTTCATCTCCCCACTGCGCACCCACTACAACCACACAACGGCTTCCAGAGTCGAACATCAGTTGATATTCTCGTTCATGGGGTCTGCCTCTCCAAACGAATTTTCTAGGGGAGCAAGATCAAGTTATTTGCCGGCAGCCGCGAGCGCAGCCCGCGTCCCTATCAAACCTTCCGAGACCAGTTGTTTGAGGTGTTGATCGAACGTCTGCATCGCCCCTGACTCGTCACTGGCGATTGCCGCTGGAATATCTGCAACCTTGTTTCTGTCCCGAATCAACTCTTTTATCTCATCGTTGCAGATGAGAATTTCCACTGCCGCACACCGTCCTTCACCGGACGAGAGAGGAATCAACTTCTGCGACACTATCGCATGAAGGGCTTCGGCGAGACGAAACGTGCCCCGTTCCCTTTCGCGCGGCGGAAACATCCCAACTAATCTCGCGATCGTAGCTACGGAGTCTGCTGTCGGTAACGTTGCAATAACAAGGCTGCCTGTTTCCGCACCTCGAAGCGCAGCTTCGAGCATTGGGGGATCGAGCATCGCATCAACGACGATCACCTCAGGATCCTGGTGCAGAGCAGATCTTAGTGCACCGGTGAATCCTTCGGTATCGGTACCCACTTCGCGTTGGGTAATCGAAGCGCTTATGTCGCGATGCAGATACTCTATCGGAGCTTCAACGGTAATGATGTGCTTCTCAGAAGTGGCGTTGAGATGGTTAACCAACGCCGCGATCGTAGTGCTCTTGCCGGAACCGGCCAATCCCGTCACAACAACAAGCCCCTTTTCCCCCTCAGCGATCGTCTCCAGTCCCTTGGGTAGTCCCAGCTTGGCGATAGAGGGCACCTCGAAGGGTATAACGCGCATAACGACCATGAAGGACGACCTCTGCCTGAGAATGTTCACTCGGAACCGCCCCACCCCCGGAGCCCCCCCCCAACGCGGCCGCCTCACCGG
>JACZUR010000191.1 GCA_022573095.1 Gemmatimonadota bacterium
TAGGGACGAGAGTTAGGTGGATGAAGATCGAGTTCTCGCGGCCGACCTCCTGCCTCAGCTGCCTTATCGCTTCGAGGAACGGAAGTGACTCGATATCGCCGACCGTCCCCCCGATTTCTACGATCACGACGTCGTGATCGGGAGCGAGCCGCTTCATGGCAGCCTTGATTTCATCGGTAATGTGGGGAATGACCTGCACGGTACTGCCCAAGAACTCACCCCGGCGCTCCTTGGAGATAACAGTTTGATAGATCCATCCCGTCGTAACGTTGTTGGTCTGAGAAAGCGAGCGGTCGATGAACCGTTCGTAGTGCCCCAAATCCTGATCCGTCTCCGCGCCGTCGTCGGTTACATAGACCTCGCCATGTTGATAGGGCGACATGGTACCAGGATCAACGTTTATATAGGGATCGAACTTCTGAATTGTCACATTCAGACCTCGCTCCGTCAGAAGCCGTCCCAAAGAAGCGGCGGCGATGCCTTTGCCCAAAGAGGAGACAACGCCGCCGGTTATGAATACGAATTTTGCCGTCATCACTTATTTACCCCATCTACCGACCCACTATCGGTCTTGAAAACCATGTATCGCCGGGTACTGCTCCACGAGGTCCGGTTCCCCGCCGCCGAATCTACGGCACCGGGACCAGCTCACATGCAACATTACCAGGTTATCCATAAACCCATTGCTCACAATAACTTATGACGTACCAACCATCGTACTGGTCCCCACTCCGGTTCCGGGAAGGGGTTCACAGAGACAGCTCGATTGGCATTGAATGGGATTTTACAGTGACCGAAGGGCACGTTCTCGGCTTGCATAGCAAAAGTTAATCAGAAACGGGGGCTGTGTCAAAAGTCGTGCCTGAAATTCCAGTTTTCTGCGCAGCGATGCCTAAGAAGTTGGCAATCAACTTCTTACCGTACTCCGAACCCACCGATTCAGGGTGAAACTGGACTCCGAAAGTGGGGTGAAGCCGGTGGCGCATCGCCATGATCTCGAACACGTCACCGTCGGCGCCCCCGCCCCCGCCCCCGCACCCGCTTCGGGCAGTCACCTCGAGTTCCGGCGGTACCATCTCAGAATCGACAACCAGTGAATGGTACCTCATGAACTCTGCCGGAGACGGGACACCCGCGAAGATTCCGGTTTCGTCGTGGACGACTGAAGACGTCTTCCCATGCATCGGTTGTTCCGCGCGGATCGTTCGCCCTCCGAACGCCTCAGCGATGGCCTGATGACCAAGGCAAACTCCGAGGATCGGGATCTTCCCGGAAAGCTGTCGAATTATCTCCACGCTGCAGCCGGCATTCTTCGGAACGCCGGGGCCGGGTGACACCAGCACACAGTTCTGCTCCATTTCAGCAAGCGCCCACAACTCAGGGTCGTCGTTGAGTCGCACGATAGGGTGAGCCCCAAGTTCTCCGAGGTACTGCACTAGGATGTACGTGAACGAGTCGTAGTTATCGACGACCAGGACGTTCACGGACGTGGGTGGTACTGTTTGTGGACTGACCTCAGGTACTCGCGGTCGATGTGAGTGTAGAGTTGGGTCGTACTTAGATCGGCGTGGCCTAACATCTCCTGAACTGCCCGTAGGTCCGCTCCACCCTCCAGTATATGCGTAGCAAATGTGTGTCGCAGTGTGTGCGGGCTGACATTCTTTTTGATTCCAGCCCGTTCCGCACACCGCTTGATGATCGACCAGGCTCCGACGCGCGACAGCGGCGTTCCCTTTCCGTTCAGGAAAAAGATTCCTTTTGTCTTACCTCTGTCTAGCAGCGGCCGGACCTCTCGCGAGTAGACGGACGCCGTACCCACGGCCCGGCGACCGATCGGCACCAGCCTCTCTTTCGATCCCTTTCCAAACACCCGGACCAGACCATCTTCAAACCACAGATCGTTCACTTTCAGCCCCACGAGTTCCGACACCCTAACTCCGGTCCCGTATGCTACCTCGATCAGGGCGATGTCTCTCCAGGCGAGAGATTCGTCCGTGTTCGGTGAGGCCAGCAGCGCCTCGACTTCCTCGACCGTCAGCACCTCCGGCAGTTTTTTCCAACTCTTGGGCGACTCGATTCTCTCACACGGATTAGCCGAACAGTACCCTTCATTGACCAAAAAACGGAAGTAAGTCCGCAGAGCCGAGATTTGCCTTCTGATGCTGGTCGCCGCAAAACCGGAGTCTTTGAGTTCGTAGACGAAGTCTCTTACGTGTTCCTCGGTAATATCGGTGGGCTCGGTTATACCGCGGCTCTTCGCGTACTGAGCGATACGACGAACGTCACGGGCATAGTCCGCGACAGTTAAAGGGCTATTCCCCACCTCGAGATTCAGGTAGTCCTGGAACGACTCGATCCAGTATGCTCTGTCCAGGATCCCTTCCGACGTGCCTGCCGTCATCCAACCTCTCGGCGCCGGGCGCGGCGCCTCACGTAGATGGCCAAGGCTGCCGCCGCCACGACTGCGCCTGCCAACACCGCACTCGTCTTTCCCATCTTCCGAACGAAGATAAGCACACCTTCCATTTCATGAATGGTCGTGGCCGCGACGAACGTGAGCCCGGCATACCAGATGCCCGACGCCACAGCCACCGGCAACATGGACTTCACCGCGCTGAGTCCCGCGATCCCAGCGAACGGTGCGATGACTGCTCTCGCGCCCGGAACGAATCGACTGAGAAAAATGCCCCACACACCGTACCTCTTGTATATCCGCTCGATTCTATTCATCAGCTTAGGTTTGAGCAGGCGGCGTCCGATCCGTCCAGCGAAGAAGTCACGCCCGACCGTTCGGGCGCCGTAGTAGACTGCGCCCGCACCAGCCACGTTGGCTATCCACGCAGTGAAAAAAATCGAAAGCGCTGAAACGTGTCCCGCCTGTGAGATGAAGGCTCCGACAGCAACGGCGATATCGGCGGGGATGGGAGGAAAGATGTTCTCGGTGGCCGCTACCAAGCCGACGGTCCAATATACTGGCCCTGGTGGCAGCGCTAACAGCCGATCGAGTAACTCATTGATCAGCTTAATATCCCCCGAGAGACGCCACCGCGTAAACTACCACACCACGGCCTTCTCCAACCGAGTCCATCTTCTCGTTGGTCTTCGCTTTGACCGAGACCTCGGCTACTTCGACGCCCAACGCGTACGCTATGTTACGCCGCATATCACTCATGTATTGGGAAAGTTTCGGTTGTTCTAGCACTATCGTGGCATCAACGTTAGCTATTTCGTAGCTGCCCGCTTCGAGGCGCCGCCCGACTTCGGCCAGCAGTTTTACCGAGTCCGCATTGCTCCAGCGTTCATCGGTGTCTGGGAAAAGCGTGCCGATGTCTCCCATCGCCGCTGCACCCAACAGCGCATCGATGATCGCATGGCAGAGCGCGTCCCCGTCGGAATGTGCGATGAGACCGGAGTGATTGGGAATGGTAACGCCGCCAAGTATGAGAGGTTTTTCCGACCCGAATAGATGCGAATCGTAGCCGATGCCAACGCGGGAATGCATTGCTTACCGCTGTACTGGGTTCAGAACACCATTTTCTAGGACGCTGCGCAATTCAGGACTCGAATGGCAAGCAGCGCCGCGTTCTGCGCATTCCCGATTCCCACGGTGCCTACCGGGCATCCACTGGGGAGCTGGGCGATCGCGTAGAGAGCATCAACGCCGCGAAGCGGCCCTACATCGAGGGGGAGTCCGATGACCGGTAGGTCGGTGTGCGCCGCGATGACGCCTGGAAGAGCTGCCGCCAATCCAGCCGCCGCGATAATCACCTTGTATCCTTTTCCGGCTGCATCCTTAGCGATTTGCACCGTCCGGTCGGCGTCCCGGTGGGCGGAAGAGACAGCGAAGTCGTAGCCAATCCCGGCTTCATCCAACACATCGAAAGCCGCAGAGATCCGTTCTCTGTCACCCTCGGAACCCGCAAGAATCAAAACTAGATCGTTAGCCACTGTTTCACGCCGCTTTTTCATCTGGTAAGAGCGTGTAGTCCTGCAGGCGCCTAGCCGGCTTGAACCCGGCGTCGGATATGTGACGTCTGATCTCCGACAGATCAGCTTGATGCGTCGTACCCGCCGACGATACTACGTTTTCTTCGATCATCAATGACCCGAAATCATTGCAGCCGAATCGTAGAGAGATCTGGCCAACCTTGAGTCCCATCGTGACCCACGAAGCCTGCAGGTTCGGCACGTTCCGGAGCACCAGGCGCGAGATCGCCACTGTACGCAGGTAGGTCGTGGCGTCGGTCTTTTCAATGCCTTCCATTTCTGTGTTTTCGGGCTGCAGCGGCCACGTAATGAACGCCGTGAACCCGCTACTTCTGGCTTGCACTTCACGTACACGCAGCAGATGTTCGATGCGATCGGCCAATGTTTCGACGTGGCCGAACATCATGGTGGCGGTGCTGCGACCTCCGATTTCGTGCCACACGCGATTGACGTTCAGCCAGTCGTCGGTGAGCAGCTTGCCGCGCGTGATTGCTTTGCGGACGCGATCGACCAGGATTTCCGCCCCTCCGCCGGGCACGCTGCCCAGTCCGGCCGCTTTCAGGCGTTCGAGCACGGTCCGCAGCGGCAGTTTCGAGATCTTGGTGAAAAAATGGATCTCCGGCGGGCTGAAGCCGTGCACGTTGACCTGCG
>JACZUR010000192.1 GCA_022573095.1 Gemmatimonadota bacterium
GCAAGCTGGTGCGCTTCCTCGCGCGTTTCGGTTAGCCGCTCGCCGCCGCGCCCGGCGTTCTTGGCGTTTGGGTTAGGGACGCGGATGTGCTTTATTTCCAGCCGATGGAGCCATCGAAGCGAAAAACGATGCCGAAGCTGACGCGCAGCGACGCGAGCGCCTCCTCCGCTTCTCTATCAACCTGGTTCGAAACACGCGACTCCACGTCCTCGAGTTCCGACCGGTTAACACCCCTGCCGATCAGATACTCCTCATACAACCCAATCGGGTCGCGCTTTCCCCAGTGCTCGAAGAGTTCCGGAGGCAGTATTATCCGTCCCTCAGCTTCGTCGTGGGTAGCGTGCCCGCCCATTCTGAAAGTGTCGGCTGAAAGAATTACGGGTCCCTCTCCGGCTCTGCATTTATCGACGGCGAGTCTGGTCGCGGCGTAAGCGTCCAAGACATTGTTCCCGTCGAACGACCAGCCTAAAACGCCGTAGGCCTCATGCAGATCCGAAAAGTCTTCGGGTAGGTGGTGTACCTGTACACGGGTCCCGAGGGCAACCTGGTTGTTCTGGATGATGAAAATCACGGGAAGTCTCAGAACCGCCGCAAAGTTCAGCGCCTCATGAGTAGGTCCTGACTTTACCGACCCATCCCCGATCCACGTCAATACTACTCCATCTTCGCCGCGTGCCCGAAACGAAAGCGCTATTCCACCAGCGACCGGTGGCATATTGCCGATATTGGAGATCGGTTGTAGCACCCGTTGGTCAAACCCACCCACGTGGCCATCGCGCCCGTGCGAAGGAGAATCGGAAGTGCCTAGGTAGCCTCTCAGCATATCCGACAGCGGCACTCCCATCTCGCAGCAAGCGCCCGCATTACGAATCATCGGCACGGCGAAATCTCTGTCCTGATCCAGGGCGTGAACCGGTCCCACTGTGGTTGCTTCCTCCCCGGTGCCGAGCCACGCCTTGGAGATTACACCCTGCATCACCCACCGTTTTAGCATCGTGTCATGCAGACGGGTGCGCAGCAAGCCTTCGTAGAGGAGCAAGAGCGCTTCCTGCGACAACGCCTCGACTTGTCTTAGCCGTTCTTCGTTTTGTTCTATCGTGGAGGAAAACTCGCTGACTACTGTGGGGTCCGCCTTCCAATCGATGTATTCCGGCGGATCAAACGCGGGGAATCTTTTCAATGTTTTTGTGATGCAGCCGCGGTTCGGCTGGCAGCATAAGAGAGGAAAAAGAGTAGCACCAGGGCGTACGCTCCGCGATAATCGATAGGTGTACCCATAGTACGCCTGTTAGAGCATTTCTCTGAGTTTAGAGTTCGGCGAGCTGTCCACTGCGTTGATCAACTCGAACCCAAGTTCGAGGAAGGAAGAGTATCTGTCCTCACGCTCGGTAGCCAAGCATTTGCTGAGAATTTTTTCTACCGCCTCCGGTATATCGCTGCGGTACTTTCGCAACGGAATGGGCTTTCCGCGCAGCCGCGCGAGCATAAGTTCCTGGGTTGTATTGCCCTCGAACGGCAGCTTGCCTGTAAACATTTCAAACGCTAGCACACCGAGAGCATATATATCGCTGCGCACATCGAGGGGTTTTCCTCTTATCTGCTCCGGGCTCATGAACTCCGGCGTGCCGAGAATGATTCCAGTGGCGGTAAGTTTGGCGGCTCCTTCGGCGCGGGTCTCTTTGGCCAGCCCGAAATCCATGACCACCGCTTTTTCGCCGTCCTCACCATCCTTCACGATCATGATGTTTTCGGGTTTCAAATCTCTGTGCACAATATTGAGTTGATGTGCTTGATCCAGACCTGAACACATCTGAACCAAGAACGGAATTGCTTCCTCCAGAGACATGGGGCCGGTTTTGTATTCCCGGTCGCTCAGCATCTCGCCCTTGAGCAAGGGCATTACGAGATAAATCAAACCTTCTTCAGTTTCGCCGAGTCGCATGATGTTGCAAACATTCGGATGCTCCATCCGAATGGCGAGGCCCGCTTCGCGGCGCAGCCGTTTCAGTAGTGTAGGATCTTTGCTCAGCTTGGGGCTGATGACCTTCACGGCCACAGACTCACCGCTGTTCAGTTCCTCGGCCTCATAGACATAGGCCATGCCACCCTCACCCAGCTTTCGAAGGATCTTGTAGCGGGAGTCGAGAATCGTCGATTCCATAGCGCCCGCGACATCGCCTGAATCTCGTTCAGCCCTAACGGCTCTTCGGACCATCGTCCCCTTGCTGGCTGTCTTCGTTTTATCAACAGCACCAGAATCATCTACAAGGGGCGTGCCATCCTGGCGGCAAAACTTGGAATCGTCTGTATAGGTAGTGCTACACTTGGGGCAGCGGCGCTTAGGCACGACACACTCTGTTTCTGCCGGTGTTCTTTGCCTCGTAGAGCGCCGCATCGGCGCGGGAGATGATGTCCTCTACACTCGGCCCTTCGCCCGACATAACTCCTGTGAGACCGATGGAAATCGTGACTTGCAGCTTGTCCGGCACGTCTCCGAAGTTGTGCTTCGCAACCCGGTCGCAGAGACGTTCCGCAAATATCGTTCCGCCATCCAGTTGGGTGTCCGGCAGAACGATCACGAACTCCTCCCCACCGTAGCGGGCCACGATATCGACGGCGCGCGCTTCGTCGATCAATATCTCTCCCAACTGTCGCAGGACCGCATCACCGACCAGGTGCCCATGCGTGTCGTTTACCGCCTTGAAGTGATCAAGATCGATCATGAGCAGCGATAGTTCGTGGCGGTAACGCTTGCCGCGCTCAATCTCTACGCTCAGTTTCTCGAGCAACGCTCTGCGGTTGAGCGTCTGAGTCAGCGCGTCCGTGCTCGCAAGGAACTGGAACTTCTCTCTGTCAGAGACGGCCGACTCAAGATCGTATCCCTTTTCGATCGCCGCTACAGCCGCGCGGATGACCGTCGCGGCGAAGTGCAAATCAGTCTCTGTCAGCGGCACTGTTTCGCCGGTGGTCCGCAGAAAGAAAACACCGGCCCGTTTACCCTTGAGATCAAAGGGTAATGCAATCGCCGATCTGGTCGGAACGTCGATACCCTGCCTCTCCCATTCTCCTCTCACCGTCTCGTAAAGCGGGTCGGTGCTCACGTCGGCGACCAGAAGAGGAGTGTTGGTCAGGAGGGCCTGCTGCAGTTCCGGGTACCCGTTGAGTTGAATCTCCAGATTACGGAGCATCGGGTTGTCGTACGTCGCTACGACAATTCCTACGTCCGCCTTTGATGAGGCAATCACTATCGAACACTTCGAAATGTTCAGGGCTCTGCCGACGCGGCGCGCGAGAATGTGATAGATCTCCTCGGATTTCAGCGTCCCCGTCACTTCATGGAGGATCTCGACCAGTTCAGATCTGTCCGTCAGGCGGTACAAATCAAAATGATAAAGTTCTCTCTCGCCGCGGTATTCGTGCACCATATTAAAAGTCGGCGAGGTCGCGGTATCTTTTTCTAGGCCCATGCCTTTGGCCAGACCTTTTACGAAAACGGTTTTGCCTGCTCCCAGTTCGCCGCTGAGCACAACCAGACTGCCATCGGGAAACATTGCAGCCATCTTTTCTCCAAGGGCAAATGTTTCTGTTTCGGAGTGAGATACTATGTTAAGTACTCTGGGCAAACTTTTATCTCGGGGTCAATACTGCCAGCGGTACTACCATTTCTTCCAAAGAAATGCCGCCGTGCTGAAATGACTTCTGAAAATGCCTGACCATCTCATTATAGTTATTGGGATAGACGAAATAAAAATCTTCTTTGGCTATAATATAGGTTGTTGCCAATGTCATTGAAGGCAGCCGCCACTGTTCCGGTTTCTTTATCAGGACAGAATCTTTGGGGTCAGAGTTAAGGTTATCACCGTACTTGTAACGGAGGTTGGTCGAGGTGGCCCGTTTACCGTGGGCTATCGTGCCGCGATTGCAGAAAACCGAGCCGTGGTCTGAGGTTATCACTATGGTAAAATCTTTTTTTGCAAACGATTTTAGAATAGTAAAAAGCGGCGAATGAACAAACCAGCTTTTCATGAGTGAACGAAAAGCTGATTCGGTGCCGGCTATTTCTTTTAAGATAACATTACTGGAACGGCCATGTGCTAAGATATCCAGAAAGTTAAATACAAAGGTGACCAGTTGATTCTCATAGTAATCTGAGATGCGCTTGGCGATTTCTTCCCCTTCGGTGTTATTGAAAATCTTGACATATTTTGAACCGGCCGGTCGAACTCCCTGACGTGACAAATTATCTGCAAAAAATCGGCTTTCAAAACGGTTCAAAGAGCCTTCGTCCTTAACTGCATAAGTTTCCGGATATACTCTGTGAATCTCGTCCGGAAACATTCCCGCAAACAAGGCGTTGCGGGAAAACGGCGTAGCTGTCGGCAGTATGGAGAAGTAATATTCTCTGTTAATGTTATAAAACTCGGCTATGAGCGGTTCTATTAACATCCACTGGTCAAGGCGCATGCAGTCAACAACTATAAACAAAACTTTGTTTTTCTTTTTGAGTTCAGGCACGATATAACGCGAAGTAATATCGGGCGACAGCAGCGGCCGTTTATCGGAACGGAGCCAGCTGACATAGTTCTTTTCAATATACTTGGTAAATTCGATGTTCCATTCTTTGCGTGTGCCTTCA
>JACZUR010000193.1 GCA_022573095.1 Gemmatimonadota bacterium
AGGGCGGCCATAATGACCCCGACGCGCCCGTTGATCTCGGACTCCGTATATGCGCTTCCGAATCTCAGCGGGAGGGCTATGTTGGATCCCAGCGGGAGATTCTGCATCAGCCCGTCGTTGGCAGGAAGGTATCCCACGCGCCGCCGGAAGGCGAGAGCGGCGCTGTCATTCATCATCGATAAGTCCTCATCGTAGATCAATGCCGTACCGTCGACTGGACGCGTCAGACCGAGCGCTATCTCCCCAAGTTTGTCGACGCCTGACTTTCCGTCGCCCGCTACAGCAACACAGCGGTGGGGGGGGACGTCAAAGCTATAAGAGAACTGCGCCGTCGCATCGACTTTCACGTCTATGAACCGCAGGGGAAGTTTGCTACTCATAGACTCACCGCGACGAACAGCACGGACAACAGAAAAATCGCAACGATGCTACCGACGACTGCGCGGCTCGACGCAACCGGAACGTCGGTGGACGCGCCACCCGCCGCCAGTCCTTGATAGAGCGGGACCACGCCTATCACGGCTCCAAACGTGATTCCTTTGGCTACGGTTAACCAAGAATCGCGGAACGTGAGGGAACGCATCACGATCTCGAAATACCGTTCCACACTCATACCGCTCGACACGGCGGCTACCAGGCCTGAGGTCACTGCGACAAGGTCGAACACGACGATCAATACGAATACTGACACAATTGCTCCGCCGAAACGGGGTAGCACGATGTAGTGAAGTGGGTCTATGCCCATGCCCTCCAGCGCTTTGAGTTCTCCCATCACGCGGTTAGTTGCAAGTTCTGCGGCCATGGCCGTCCCTGATCGCCCCGCTACTATGAGTGCTGTGAGCAGTGGTCCCAACTCCCGGACTATCGCCACGACGATGATCACTCCTATCAACTCTGTCGCACCGATGCGTCCCAGTTCCTGGATGGTCTGGGAGATAACGAGAAAGCTTAGAATAGCAGATAGCACAACTATCAGTGGTACGGCCTGAAGGGCGGTGAACCAGATCTGGTCTTTCAGAACCCGCCGGACGACTCTACGGCCGGCCCTGGGGAGGGTCCTCCAGCAGGTTACGATGCGGAAAAAGAAGAGCGCGAGGGCCCCCACAAGGGAGACCCACCGCGTAACTGCGTTCCCGATTCTAGAAATAAGCGCGATCAAGTCGCGCCTAGATTACTACGATTGGTGCAGTTGTTGCAACCCCTCCGCGGCTTCGGTATAGTTGGGGAATACCTCCAGGGCCCGGCTGTATAGCTCTGCCGCGCGGTCGGAATTGCCCCGGTCTGCGTACAGAATAGCCCTAGAGTAGTACTGTATCGCCTCCGCCGGAACTTCTCTCGCCTCTCTTTCTTGGCGTATAGCCTGAGGAAGGGCGGGCAGATCCAGGTTTGCGGTAACACTCAAGGCCAGCTGAGTGATCATCGAGTACAGGTTCTCTCGATCGTCCCGGACGTTTTCGGTGCGCACGATCTCACTGGTTTCCGTATTGATGATCCTCAGGTCAATCCGCATGTCTCCGTAGAAATCCAGGAAGCTGCCGAACACCATGAAACGCGCGCCCACAATGCGGCCGATTGTGGCTGCCGTCGCGTCATCAACCCGTCCACTGGCGCCGAGATCTTGCTCGGATAGGAGTGCGCTAATCTGACTGCGCTCGACCACGCGAAGGCCCGGGTTCGCAGCAAACTCGGTAATCATCATCTGCTGCAGGCCCACCCGTAGCGCGTCGAAGTTCTCGGCATCCTGCCCGAAAGAACCGCCATTGTCGAACTGCATGACCGCCACTCCGGGGCGCATGTCGTCCTGGGCCGCTACAGCCCCAGGCGCCACTAGTCCCACAGCCGCAATCATTGCGAAAATTGATCGGGATCGCATGTTAACCTCCATCAAATGTTCAATTCCATTCCTTCACATCCAGCTATGACATCGAGGTTCCCAGCCCTCTCCGCTGCGACTGCACGTGCCTCGCTTAGTAACTTGTCCACCGCCTCGTCGTCGTGGTCCGGGTTGTGGTGAAAGAGTACTAACCTCTTTGCGCCGGCTTCGGCTGCCACGTCCACAGCCTCCACAAACGACGAGTGCCCCCAACCGCTGTATTTTTTCACTTCTTCCTCGGTGTACATGGAGTCGTGTATCAGAGTGTCCACGCCATCGAGGAATTTTATGAACCTGTCCCTCCAGTCAGAGCCGACTTCGTAGTTTCCACCGGATCCAACTTCGTTGTCCGTTACATAAGCCAGCGAGGGCCCGCCCTCCGTGGGCTGCAATCTCAAGCCAAGAGTGTGGCCCGGATGTCTCACTCTCATCACCGAAACCAAGCACCCGTCCAGCTCGAACTCGCCTTCTCCAACATGCACTACCTGCAACTCAGCGGCTAGGCCGTCCAGCGGTACAGGGAATACGACGGGATTCATCTGCTCTCGCAGGATTGTTTCCAGGTCGACATCCCCCTGCTTCGCCCCCCAGATTCTCACCCTGCTGCCGTCGGCGAACAGCGGCGCAAAAAACGGGAGACCTTGTATATGGTCCCAGTGCGTGTGACTGACCACCAGGTCGACATCTACCGGTTTCTCGGCCTCGGCCAGCTTCCGCCCGAGGTTTCGTATGCCGGTGCCCGCATCCAGAATGATTACCCGACCGGATGCCGATTCCGGTAGCTCGACCGACACGCACGCCGTATTACCGCCGTATCTGGCCGTATCTGGCCCAGGCGCGGGTATCGAACCCCTCGCCCCCCAAATGGTCGCCCGGAGGCTCATATTCCCATGCCTGGAAGCATGTGCGCAAAGCTACGGAATGGACGCAAGTCTAAGCAATGCATATGATCACGGTGCGTTGGTGACGACGCTCACTTGATGCCGGCCGCCTGTTTCAGGCCCTCTCGATCGCTGATAACTATGGTCTCCCTCGTGATTTCGATGATGCCCTTTTCTGACAGGTCACGGAAAGTGCGGGACACCGTTTCGCGGCTCGAACCGATCATCTGGGCCATCGTGTTGTGCGGGATGCTCCTGTTGATCGTGTCGCCGCCCTGGTCGTCCGCCAGTTGTAGTATCAGCCTCGCTACGCGGGCGCCTACGTCGAGGAGGACCAGGTTTCCTATCTTATCATCTGCCCTTCTAAGCCGTTGCGACATCGCGCGAAGAAGTCCAACAGACATGTCAGGAGCTTCCTTGAGACATCGCAGGAAGTCGTCGCGTAGCAACACCAGGAGTTCGCAATCCTCCATCGCGATTACGTGTGCCGACCTAGGCTCGTCGTCTATCAGCGACATTTCCCCAAAAAAATCGCCCTCGCCCAAAACCGAGAGGATAACCTCCCGCCCGTTCTCCCCAGTAAGAACAACCTTCACTTGACCAGTGGCCACAACGTAGAGCGCGTCCCCGTGGTCGTCCTCGAACAATATTACCTGATTCTTGGGATAATTCCTTCGCCTCGCAGCTTTGAAGATCTTGTCAACGTCTTCGCGGCCCAGGTTCTCAAACAGCGGAACGCGTGCGAGCAGGTTGTCCGAATTCACGGCTCACCGGTGGCCAGAAAGTGTGGAAATCATTGGGCTACAATAGCTTTTTGGTCGGGGCCTGTCAATTTGATGTCAGTTGCTCATAAGTCTGTTTCCCGGTTATATTTAGCCGCTTTACAGCATGTACATAGTAAGTGGAGCTAGTAAATTGAAAGCAGGAATACACCCAGATTACCAGCGCTCGGTCGTGCAGTGCGTATGCGGCAATACCGTGGAGACGCGCTCGGTGATGCCGTCCATACACGTAGAGATCTGCGCTCAGTGCCATCCCTACTTCACCGGTAAGCAGAAGCTGGTGGATACCGCCGGTCGGGTAGAACGCTTCAGGCAGCGCTACAAGACTGAGGCTAAAAAGCAGGGGGCTTAACTGTGCTGGCGCGGCTCGAGGCCGCGCTCTCCCGTGCAGCGGAGCTGGAGCGCGAACTCGCCGATCCGGCGACAGCTAAAGATCCTGCTAAACTAAAGTCTCTCGGTCGAGAGTATTCACGACTCCAACCGATCAAGGCCGTGGCTGCTAAGTTTCGAAAACTCAGCGACGAACTGGCGCAGACGGAGGAACTGCGCCTCCAGGACGATGCCGAGCTGGTGCTACTCGCTGAAGCAGACATTGAGCGGCTGGGGCCGGAGGTGGCGGCCCTTGAGGCCGATCTGCTAGAGTTATTGATCCCCCGCGACCCCATGGACGACCGGAACGCGATTCTGGAGGTGAGGGCTGGAACCGGAGGTGACGAGGCTGCTTTGTTTGCGGCCGATCTGGTCCGCATGTACACGCGCTTCGCGGAACGCCACAACTTGACCACCGAGTTCATCTCAGTTTCTCACGGGAATGTTGGCGGCGTGCGGGAAGCAGTTTTCGCTGTGAAGGGTGACGATGCATTCGGGCTCCTCCGTCACGAATCCGGCGTGCATCGGGTCCAGCGCGTACCGGCCACCGAGACGCAGGGACGGATTCATACGTCGGCCGCAACTGTGGCGGTGCTACCGGAGGCTGAGGAAGTTGACGTAACCATCGCAGAAAAAGATCTGAAGATCGATGTGTTCCGTTCCTCCGGTCCCGGTGGCCAGAGCGTTAACACTACGGATAGCGCCGTGCGCATCGCACATCTTCC
>JACZUR010000194.1 GCA_022573095.1 Gemmatimonadota bacterium
CGTTCAGGACCGAGGCGAGGGCCGCGCTGAGCCCATGAGGGCGGGCCTCGGCTCCTTTGTACCGGGGCCTCTTGATCGGTGCCTGAGGGCCTGTTATGCGCCCTGGGGGCGGGAATAAGAGGCCGCTCGGGCTCCGGGCTCTGGAACCGGGACGCCAAGGGCAGTGGCGATGGTGCGCAGGGCCTCGCGCGTGTCGCGGTCCGCCCTTGGCCAAGTCGCCTTGAGCACGTCGCCGAAGTCCCGGGGCTCCGACAATGGGCGCGCCTTGATGGCTGGCACGGGCTGCGGGGCGGCGGATGCTCCCTCGGCCCTGATCCGCTCGATCAGCGGGAGGGCCCACGGCGCCCAAGTCGGCGCGTCGGCGTGGAGGCGCAGGATCGCCTCGAGCAGTGCCAAGCTCTCAAGGATGCGGGTGTAGATGCAGTAAACGTGCCGGACGGCCCCAGAGCACAGAGTCGTATGGGTGTGCTACCATCCGCCATAATGATAGAGCGTGAAGTCGGCATAGAGCCTGTTATCCACTACTGCTGCAGAGACCGGAATTTGCTCGGCATGCTCAGTGATCTTCTGGGAGCGTCAGCTGCGGGTCTGCGCAACCTCCTCATGATCAGCGGCGACCCACCCAAGATGGGACCATACCAGGAGGCTACCACAGTCTTCGACATCGACAGCATCGGCCTCACCAATCTTGCCTATAAGCTCAATCACGGTCTCGACCCGGGAGGGAATCCTATAGGAGAGCCGACCAAATTTGTCCTGGGAGTTGGTGTCAACCCGGCGGCTGTTGACCTTGAACATGAAATCTCACGCTTCAAGTGGAAGATCGATGCGGGCGCTGAATTCGCGGTTACACACCCGATATTCGACCCTGACCAACTCGAGAAGTTCATGAAACGAACCGAAGACTATCGGATCCCAATCATCGCAGGCATCTGGCCTCTCGTGTCACTGCTCAACGCTGAGTTCCTGGCGAACGAGGTACCGGGTGTAAGCATCCCCGAGAATGTTCTCTCGAGGATGAAGTCTGCGCAGGGAAAAGGGGACGCGGCCGCGGTAGCCGAGGGAATTGCCATAGGTCGGGAAATATTCAGGGAGATCAAGAACTCGATTCAGGGTGTACAGGTGTCCGCTCCGTTCGGGCGGGTCGACGTGGCTCTCGAGGTCTTTGGGCAGTAGCGACTCACGATGGCGACTACCGACAGATCCCGTCTTCTAAAGGAACGCATCGAGCAAGGCATACTTATTCTCGATGGAGCCATGGGGACTATGGTTCAGTCGTACAAGCTTGGTGAAGACGACTTCAGAGGCACCGAGTTTGCAAACCATTCGCGCGAACTCAGAGGAAACACTGACCTCTTGTCGATCGCACAGCCGAAAATCATAGCGGAGATTCACCGGTCGTTTCTCGAGGCTGGCGCAGACATAATCGAAACCAACACCTTTAACGGAACGAGAATTTCCCAGGCAGATTACGGGCTCGAGGAGAGAGTTTTCGACCTCAATCGAGTATCGGCTGTACTCGCCCGGTCAGTGGCCGATGAGATGACGGCGGTTACGCCCGCCAAACCGCGCTTCGTCGCCGGAAGCATTGGACCCACCAACAAAACCCTCTCTATATCACCGGATGTCAACAATCCTGGATATCGAGAAGTTACGTTCGATCAGTTAGTGGCCGCGTATAGTGAGCAAACAGAAGGCTTGTTAGCCGGCGGCGTCGATATCCTACTGGTCGAAACAATTTTCGATACACTCAACGCAAAGGCCGCGCTCTTCGCGATCCGCCAAGTACTCGACGAGCAAGAATCAAGCGTTCCGATCATGATCTCTGTCACGATCGTCGATGCTAGTGGCAGGACTCTATCTGGTCAAACGGCGGAAGCCTTCTACAATTCCGTACGCCACGCCAAGCCGTTCAGTGTAGGAATCAACTGCGCGCTAGGGGCCGCTGATTTGAGACCGTACGTTGAAGAACTCTCGGCGATATCCGACATGTACATCAGCTGTCACCCGAACGCGGGGCTGCCGAATGAGTTCGGGGAGTATGACGAGACGCCAGAAATCATGGCAGAAGTGCTGGGTGAGTTTGCCAGCAGCGGATTTCTCAACATAGTCGGCGGCTGCTGCGGTACCACACCGGAGCACATCGAAGCGATATTGAAAGCGGTTTCGAAGTATCCACCCAGAGCGATCCCTGAAATCCCACGTTACACGCGACTCAGCGGCCTCGAGCCGCTTACAATTCGTCCGGAATCACTCTTCGTAAACATAGGGGAGCGAACGAACGTCACTGGCTCCCGCGAGTTTGCAAAACTCATAATCGAGGGGCAGTTCGAAGAAGCTCTGGCTGTCGCGCGACAGCAGGTAGAGAACGGCGCGCAGATGATCGATATAAACATGGATGAAGGAATGATCGACTCTGCGGACATAATGGAAACCTTTCTACGTCTAATCGCATCCGAACCTGACATCAGCAGAGTACCAGTCGTGCTGGATTCCTCACGTTGGGACGTAATAGAGGCGGGGCTGAAGTACCTGCAGGGCAAAGGTGTTGTCAACTCCATCAGCCTCAAAGAAGGTGAAGAATTATTCGTCGAACACGCGGTCAAGGCGAAAAACTACGGAGCTGCGGTGATTGTGATGGCCTTTGACGAACAGGGACAGGCTGACACGGTAGAGCGCAAGGTCGAGATTTGTAAGCGATCATACGAAATCCTCACCCAGAGAGTGGGATTTGAACCGCAAGATATCATCTTTGACCCAAACGTATTCGCTGTCGCAACAGGCATCCCGGAACACAACGATTATGCACACAATTTTATCGAAGCGTGCCGTACGATCAAAGAAACGCTACCCCATAGCCTCATAAGCGGGGGGGTTAGCAATGTCTCCTTCTCGTTTCGAGGTAACAATGTCATTCGAGAGGCGATGCATTCCGCGTTCCTGTTTCACGCAATCAAGGCCGGCATGGATATGGGAATCGTGAACGCGGGCCAGCTGGCAGTCTATGACGAGATACCTGAGGAAATACTGAGTGCCGTGGAGGACGTACTCTTTAATCGCTCTCCCGACGCGACCGAACGGTTAACAGCTTTGGCCGTGTCCGTGCGTGGCACGGGGCAGAAGGAAGCGGAAACACTGGAGTGGAGGGAACTTCAGGTCGATGAGCGACTCAAACACGCGCTGGTCAAGGGCATCACTACTTTCATAGAGGAAGATACAGAAGAGGTGCGTCTGAAGGTCGAGCACTCCATCGACGTTATTGAAGGACCGCTCATGGACGGCATGAATGTTGTCGGTGATCTCTTTGGTGCGGGGAAAATGTTCCTACCGCAGGTCGTCAAGAGCGCGCGAGTAATGAAGAAAGCCGTTGCATATCTTACACCCTTCATCGAACAGGAAAAGAAGGCTTCGGGGACAAAGAGTACAAAAGGGAAGATTCTCCTCGCCACCGTGAAGGGCGATGTTCACGACATTGGGAAGAAGATCGTGGGCGTTGTGCTCGGCTGCAACAACTACGACATAATCGACCTCGGAGTAATGGTTCCCGCTGCGAAGATCCTGGAGGTCGCGCGGAAGGAAAACGTCGACATCGTAGGACTTAGCGGATTGATAACCCCATCGCTCGACGAGATGGTTCACGTTGCCGGTGAAATGGAGCGAGAGGGTTTCGACGTGCCACTGTTGATCGGAGGTGCTACAACGTCTCGAGCGCACACGGCTGTAAAGATTGAACAGAGATACCACGGCCCAACGGTTCATGTGCTCGATGCGTCCAGGAGCGTAGGTGTCGCTGGAAAGCTCGTGAACCCCGAAAACCGCGAGGCGTTTGCGCGGTCCGTCCGCGACGAATACGCGAGGATCAGAGACGCCCACAACGCAAAAAGAGCCCGTACGAGAATCCTTCCGGTCGCAGAGGCTAGGGCAGCTAGATTCCAATGCGACTGGCCCAGCTACAAACCAGTGACCCCATCGTGGCTCGGTGCCAAGACGTTCAAGAATTACCCTCTCACCGAGCTGAGGGAATACATAGACTGGACTCCATTCTTCAGAACTTGGGAGCTGCGCGGAAGATTTCCGGAGATTCTAGAGGACGGGCAAGTTGGCGATGAAGCTCAGAAGTTGTTCGATGACGCACAAAGTCTTCTCGACCAAATCATTAGCGACAATTTACTGCAAGCTCACGCTGTCGTCGGATTCTTCGGTGCAAACTCAACATGTGACGACATAACACTGTACTCGGACCGGGATCGAAAGTCTGCGGTCGCGGTGGTGAGATGTCTCAGGCAGCAGTTCGCAAAGCCAGCCGGCCGTCATAATCTGAGCCTGGCCGACTTCGTAGCGCCCCACTCGACTGGAGTAGAGGACTACATGGGAGCGTTTGCTGTAAGTGCGGGGTTCGGGACCCGAGAACTTTGCGAACGATTCGAGCGAGACAACGACGACTACAACAGCATCATGACCAAGGCCATAGCTGACCGACTTGCCGAGGCGCTGGCCGAGAGAATGCACCAGAGAACGCGCGTCGAGTTCTGGGGATACGCTCCATCTGAACAGTTGAGTAACGAAGATCTGATGCGAGAGAGTTATGCCGGGATCCGGCCCGCTCCGGGCTA
>JACZUR010000016.1 GCA_022573095.1 Gemmatimonadota bacterium
GAAGATCGCGAGAAGAAGCTCCATCCGCACATCGAGATCGTCCAGAAGATCAAAGGCGGTAAGGAGCGGAGAGTTCGCAACTTCGTGATTCCGGAAGGGGCGCAGCTTCTCGTTGAGGACGGCAAGGACGTGCACGCCGGGGAAATACTGGCCAAGATATCGAGAGAGGCCTATCGGACGCGAGACATTACCGGGGGTCTGCCGCGCGTGGCTGAATTGTTCGAGGCACGACGACCGAAGGATCCGGCTACCATCGCCGAGATAGACGGCGTCGTTCGATTTGGCGATATCAAGCGTGGTAAGCGGGAGATATTCGTCGAACCCAGCTCTGGGGAAGGGCAGGTCTACGATGTGCCTGCGGGCAAACACCTCAGAGTGCACGAGGGCGACAAGGTGTTGGCGGGAGACCGCCTCACGGAGGGCCCGGTGAACCCGCACGACATCCTGCGAATCAAGGGTCCCCGAGCGGTGCAGGAGTACCTCCTCAATGAAGTACAGGAGGTATACAGGCTGCAGGGCGTGAAGATAAACGACAAGCACATCGGCGTGATCGTTCGGCAGATGCTCCGAAAGGTAAGCGTCGTTGATCCTGGGGACGCCGGATTTCTCGAGGGCGAAAGCGTGGATCGGCTGACGTTTAGGGACAAGAACGAAACCATCGTGAAGCGGGGCGCTGAACCTGCTACCAGCGAGCCGATACTTCTTGGGATTACTAAGGCTTCGTTGACGACGCAGTCCTTCATTTCCGCGGCTTCGTTCCAGGAGACGACGAGAGTTCTGACCGACGCGGCGATAAGAGGGGCAAAGGACGACCTTCTGGGCCTCAAGGAAAATATCATCATCGGGCATCTCATCCCGGCCGGCACCGGTATCTATCGCTATTCAGATATCGAGATAGAGCCGCCCGAGGGCTTCGAGCCTCCGCCACCGGTCGAAGACGAGGAGGAGGATTCCGGGCCATTTCTGCCGCGGCGCATGACTGCGGATATTCAGCGCTAGTAAGTAGTTAGGACCGCTGGTCGGTTGACCAGCGGGCGTGTACTATCTACATTTCCCAGGTTATGGAATTTTTGAGTATGGTGTTGGGTTCGCCCGGTGGTGGCGCATGCCGACGATAAACCAGCTGGTTCGTCATGGGCGCCGCTCGCTACCGAAGAAAGAGAAGGCCCCGGCCCTAAAAGGTAGTCCGCAGAAGCGGGGCGTGTGTACGCGTGTCTACACGACGACTCCGAAGAAGCCGAATTCGGCTCTTCGCAAGGTCGCGCGCGTGAGGCTTACGAATGGTTTTGAGGTGACCAGCTATATACCGGGAGAGGGACACAATCTGCAGGAACACAGCATAGTTCTGATTCGCGGTGGCCGCGTGAAGGACTTGCCGGGGGTGCGGTACCACATCATACGAGGGACCTTGGACGCGGCTGGTGTTGCCGATAGAAGGCAGAGACGGTCGAAATACGGAGCCAAGAAGCCTAGGTGAGCAGACGCCAGAAAGCGATAAAGCGGAAGATCCCGCCGGATCCGCGCTATGACAGCCAGACGGTGAGCAAGTTTATCAACAGTCTTATGCTCGACGGCAAGAAATCTGTCGCCGAGAGCATTTTTTATAAGGCGATGGATGTGATCGAGCAGCGTGCGGGCCAGTCGGGTGTTCAGGTTTTCAAGCAAGCCCTCAGCAACGTCAAGCCGTCGGTTGAAGTGAAGAGCCGCAGGGTGGGCGGAGCTACCTACCAGGTTCCGATCGAAGTGAAGCCGGATCGGAAGGCCTCGCTGGCGCGGCGATGGATACTAGGTTTCACGCGCTTGAGGAACGAGAAGACTATGGCGGAGCGGCTAGCCGCCGAGTTGATCGCGGCTTCGAAGGGCGAGGGAAGCAGCATTAAGAAGAAAGAAGACACTCATCGGATGGCTGAAGCGAACCGAGCGTTCGCTCACTACCGGTGGTAAACGACAACCTCTAAATCGACAATCCCGGGGCCCTGATCTAAGGGATCCTACGCCGAGGGGGCAGAAAGCCTCCCGACGAGCGGCGGAGCGAGACCTGTCCGAATTTTCGGACCGCGGTCGCCCCGGTTTTTTCGTAATTGGGGCCGGTTGTTGAAGGCCGATTGGCACCGGCCTGACGAGAAACAGGAAAGGAAGCGATAAATAGGGAAGCATGGCGCGAGAGACTCCGCTTGAAAAGATAAGAAACATAGGCATCATGGCTCACATCGATGCTGGTAAGACGACTACGACCGAGAGGATCCTGTACTACACGGGGAGGACCTACAAGATCGGCGAGGTACACGACGGTACTGCTACCATGGACTGGATGGAGCAAGAACAAGAGCGTGGCATTACGATTACAGCTGCCGCGACGTACTGTGAGTGGAAGCGGTTCGATGACATGTATCAGATCAACATCATCGACACGCCGGGACACATCGACTTCACCGTCGAAGTGGAACGTTCGTTGCGCGTGTTAGATGGCGCTGTGACGCTTCTCGATGCGGTTAGTGGTGTGGAGCCCCAGACTGAAACTGTCTGGCGGCAGGCCGACCGGTACGAAGTGCCCCGCATCGTCTTCGTCAATAAGATGGACCGCGTGGGCGCGGACTTCGACCGTTGTGTGGCGATGGTCAAGGACCGGCTTGGCGCGGCTGCATATCCCGTTCAGTTGCCCCTTGGTTCGGGTGAGTTGTTCACCGGGCTGATCGACCTGGTCCGGCGAGTGGAAGTCGTGTATGACGAAGCATCACTCGGCGCCGAGTGGGTCGAAGGTCCGATACCAGAAGTTTTCAGGGAAACCGTAGAAACGCTCCGCCACGAACTAGTCGAAGCGGCGGTGGAACACGACGAAGATCTGCTCCACAAGTACCTCGAAGGCGAGGAGCTTACGGAGGACGAGGTGCGGCGTGCGATCCGAGAGGCAACCATAACCAGGCAGATCGTGCCGGTGTTCTGCGGCTCGGCCTTCAAGAACAAGGGAGTGCAGCGGTTGCTCGACGGAGTAGTGGACTACCTACCGAGTCCCGTGGAAGTTCGGCCGGTGACCGGTCACGCGCCCCATCATGATGAAACTCTGGTGGAGCGGCGTGCGTCGGATGAGGAGTCGTTCAGTGCCCTCGCCTTCAAGATTGCTACCGATCCGTATGTTGGTAAGCTGACGTTCTTCCGCGTGTATTCCGGTGTGCTCGAAGCCGGCTCCCACGTCTACAACTCTTCCAGAGACCGAACCGAGCGAATCGGACGTCTTCTCCAGATGCATGCTAACAAGCGCGAAGAAATAAAAGAGGTCAGGGCCGGTGACATAGCCGCGGCTATCGGCCTCAAGAGTACGAGAACCGGCGACACTCTCTGTGACGAGGACAATCCCGTGATCCTGGAAGCGATGCGTTTCCCTGCGCCCGTGATTTCCGTCGCCATAGAGCCGAAGACGAAGGCTGATCAAGACAAACTTGGAACGGCGCTAGTGAAGCTTGCCGAAGAAGATCCCACATTCCAGGTACGCACCGATCATGAGACCGGTCAGACGATCATCTCCGGTATGGGTGAGCTGCACATCGAGGTTCTGGTCGACCGCATGAAACGCGAGTTCAAGGTTGACGCTAATATTGGAAGACCGCAGGTGGCCTACCGCGAGACGATTCTGAAGCGGGTGGAGACCGTTGAAGGCAAGTTCGTGAGACAGAGCGGCGGACGCGGTCAATACGGCCACGTTGTGCTCAACGTTGAACCGGGCGAAACGGGCCAGGGCTTTTCGTTTGAAGATAAGATCGTCGGTGGAGCGGTGCCGAGAGAGTACATAGGTGCCGTAGAGAACGGCGTGCGCGAAGCGCTCGACAACGGCGTGCTTGCTGGCTACCCGATGGTCGACGTAAAGGTCGAACTCGTTGACGGCAGTTATCACGACGTCGATTCGAGCGAGATGGCGTTCAAGATCGCCGGGTCAATGGGTTTGAAGGATGCGGTAAAGAGGGCTCGGCCCGTTCTGCTGGAACCCATCATGGATGTTGAGGTTGTAACACCATCTGACTATATGGGCGACGTAATCGGCGACCTCAGCGGCCGCCGGGGAAAGGTTGGCGGAATGATTCCGCGAGGTGAAGCACAGGTGATTGGCGCGAGTGTTCCACTCTCGGAGATGTTCGGCTACTCTACTTCACTTCGTTCGTCTACGCAGGGCAGGGCGGCTTACAGCATGCAGTTTTCACACTACTCGGAGGTTCCGAAGTCGAAAGCCGACGAGATAATCAGCAAAGTCAAAGGTTAACAGTAAGAGGGTAGGTCATGGCCAAGCAAAAGTTTGAGCGTACGAAGCCGCATTTGAATGTAGGGACGATAGGTCATGTGGATCATGGTAAGACGACGTTGACGGCGGCGATAACGTTGGTGCAGTCGAAGCAGGGTTTGGCTGATGCGGTGAAGTTTGACGAGATCGACAAGGCCCCAGAGGAGCGAGAGCGAGGTATAACGATAGCGACGGCACATGTGGAGTATCAGACTGAGGCGCGTCATTATGCGCATGTGGATTGTCCGGGTCATGCTGATTATGTGAAGAACATGATTACGGGTGCTGCTCAGATGGACGGTGCGATATTGGTGGTGAGTGCTGCTGATGGTCCGATGCCACAGACGCGGGAGCACATATTGTTGGCTCGTCAGGTGAATGTTCCCTATATCGTGGTGTTTTTGAACAAGGTTGATATGGTGGACGATCCTGAGTTATTGGAGTTGGTGGAGTTGGAGGTACGGGAGTTATTGAGCAGTTATGAGTTTCCTGGTGATGATCTACCGGTGATCAAGGGTAGTGCATTGAAGGCGTTGGAGAGTGGGGAGCCTGGTACTGAGGAGACGCAGTGTATAGCTGAGTTGCTGGAGGCATTGGACACGTCGATACCGCAGCCTGAGCGTGAAATAGAGAAGCCGTTTTTGATGCCGGTGGAGGATGTATTTTCGATAACTGGTCGTGGGACGGTGGGTACGGGTCGCATAGAGCGAGGCAAGGTGGTGGTTGGTGAGGAGGTGGAGGTAGTTGGTTTTGGTAGTGATAAGAAGACGGTGGTGACGGGAGTGGAGATGTTTCGGAAGTTACTGGACGAGGGTTTGGCGGGTGACAATGTGGGTTTGTTGTTGCGTGGTGTGGATAAGAAAGATTTAGAGCGTGGGATGGTGTTGGCGAAGCCTGGTAGTGTTACACCTCACACGAAGTTTGATGCTGAGGTGTATGTATTGACGAAGAATGAGGGTGGTCGTCACACGCCATTTTTCAAGGGGTATCGACCTCAGTTTTATTTTCGGACGACGGATGTGACTGGTAACGTGGATTTACCGGGTGGTGTGGAGATGGTGATGCCGGGCGATAACACGAAGATGGAGATCGAGTTGATCACTCCGATAGCGATGGAAGAGGGGCTGCGGTTCGCGATTCGTGAGGGCGGCCGTACGGTAGGTGCAGGCGTAGTCACCGAAATCCACGAGTAACGGCACCTGAGAGATAATGGCCCGGGATAAGGTGATAATGGAGTGTACCGATTGTAAGAGTCGGAACTACTTCACGACGAAGAACAAGAGGACTCACCCGCAGCGTGTTGAGTGGAGGAAGTTCTGTAGACGGTGCGGTACCCACAAGTTACACAAGGAATCGAAGTAAGTCGTGGGAGCCGGTCAGACAGTTGGAGCAGCAGTTGCGGTTGGGGCTCTGGGAGCGCTCGTCGTGTGGAGGCGGCCGGTGCTTGCGTTCGGAGTGAGGTCGGCGGCTTTCATTAACGAGGTGCACGGCGAGATCAAGAAAGTTACCTGGCCGACGTCGCTTGATCTTCGTAAGTCGACGACGATCATCGTAATATTTGTGATCATCGCAGGGATTATAATCGGGCTAATGGACTGGGCTTTTTCGAAGATATTGATCGACTTCTTGGGCCAGGTCTTCGCGTGATCGATACGGCGATGGCAACGAAGTGGTATGCGATCCAGACGACTTCAGGTCATGAGAACAAGGTTAGATCTCTAATTGAACGCAAGATCGAAAACGATCCTTGCCCCGAGGAAGAGAGACCGATCCGCCAGGCGCTCGTGCCGATGCAGCAGGCGGTGGAGATCAAGAACGGCAAGAAAATCACTGTTGATCGGAAGATTTTTCCGGGCTACGTAATTGTAGAGATGGTGATGAATCAGGAAACCTTGCATGGGATCAACAGCATCCAGGGTGTCATCAAGTTCGTTGGGAAGGGCTGGGAGCCCCAGCCGCTACGACAGGAAGAAGTCAACAGGTTGCTGGGTGTTGAAGACGAGACGGCAGATGAAGAGCCAAAGGACGAGATTCCGTTTATGGTAGGACAGGTTGTGGAGATAGTGGAAGGCCCCTTCTCGGACTTCAGTGGTACGGTCGAGGATGTTATCCCTGACAAGGGTAAAGTTAAGGTAAGTGTAAGCTTGTTTGGCAGACCGACGACGGTTGAACTCGACTATCTGCAGTTAAGGAGCGGCTAGGGTTGAGGTTTAGACGGTTTGCAAACAGATAGATCTTGGAACTAGAGCCTGACCACGGGCGAATGTGGGAGCTTGGGAGGCGGCGTTCCTAAGCACTAGTAAGGAGTAAGATGGCGAAGAGAGAAATCGGATTTGTAAAGCTGCATGTACCGGCCGGAGTCGCTACACCGGCTCCACCTGTTGGTACCGCTCTTGGACCGCATGGTATCAACATAATGGATTTCTGCAAGCAGTTTAACGCCCAGACTCAGGGACAGCCCGGAATGATCATTCCGGTGGAACTGACGATCTATCATGATCGATCTTTCAGCTTCATTACGAAGACTCCTCCTGCGTCCGTACTGCTCAGGAAAGAAGCTGGAATCGAGAAGGGATCGCCGATGTCCAATCGGGACAAGGTCGGTTCGATTTCCAGTGACCAGCTACGCAAGATCGCTGCGATCAAGATGCCCGATCTCAACGCCGGTAACGTTGAAGCAGCTATGAAGATTGTCGCCGGAACGGCCAGGTCAATGGGGCTGGAGGTGAAAGACTGATGGGTGGCAAGGGCTATCGAGCCGCGACGGGCATGGTACAGCTGGGGCGCTATTACGAGCCGAAAGAGGCCGTGAATCTCGTAAAGGACGCTTCTTTCGTGAAGTTCGATGAGAGCGTAGACGTGGCCGTCAACCTGGGGGTGGACCCCAGGCACGCGGATCAGATCGTACGAGGTACCGTTACTCTCCCTCACGGTACCGGCAAGGAGATAAGGGTGCTGGTGATAGCCCAAGGCGAGAAAGAAAACGAGGCCAAGGAGGCTGGTGCAGATATGGTTGGCGCGGAGTACGTTGAGAAAATCAAAGCCGGTTGGCTCGACTGTGACGTGATCATTGCCACGCCCGATATGATGTCGCAGGTGGGTCAACTAGGGCGCGTACTGGGCCCGCGAGGACTGATGCCGAACCCGAAATCGGGGACCGTTACTACGGACGTAGCATCAGCGGTGAAAGAGGTGAAGGCGGGGAAGATCGAATTTCGCGTCGATAAGACCGGTAATCTTCACGCGCCGATCGGCAAGGTCTCCTTCGAGAGTGACCGGCTCGCCGACAATCTGGGGTCCTTCATGGATGCGGTCATGAGAGCTAGGCCGGCGGTCTCCAAAGGTACTTATCTGAAGTCTGTTACGCTTTCAAGTAGCATGGGACCTGGTGTAAAGGTGAATACGGCGGTGTTTAGATGAATCGAGGGGAGAAATCAGGAGTTGTCGACGACCTGATACAAAGATTCAACAGCTCGTCGTCGATTTATTTGACCGATTTCACCGGGCTGTCGGTGAAAGTTATGACCGATTTCCGCCGACAATTGCGGGAGGCCGGTGTCGATTATGTAGTAGTGAAAAATACGCTGGCCACTCGCGCGCTGCATGAGTCGTCGGTCAAAGGGTTGGAGTTTGAACTAAGCGGTCCGAACGGGTTCGTGCTGATTCAGGATGATCCCACAGGTGCCGCAAGAATAATTAAGAGTTTTCAGAAGGAGTTCGACCGGCCGGCCATTAAGGCTGGTATGGTAGACGGGCAGGCGGTTACGCCCATGGAGATCGATCGGTTGGCGTCATTGCCCGGAAAGGAAATGCTTCTGGGACAACTTGGTGGGGTGATGCAGGCTCCGCTCCAGGCGTTCGTCGGCGCGGCGAACGGATTGTTGAACCAGTTCGTTGGTGTAGTTGAGGCGCTTCGGGGGGAGCGGTCTTAGGGTATTTCAGCAGGGCTCTAAATCGAGAGAGAGATGGAAGAATGGTAACCAAAAGTCTGAGCAAGGAAGAGATTCTCGACGCGATCGGCGGTATGACCGTTATAGAGTTGGCCGATCTGGTAGAGGATTTCAAGGAAAAGTTCAATGTCACCGTGGCTGCGGCTCCTGTGGCGGCGGCATCCGCGGCTGGGGGTGATGGGACTGCTGCTGCTGCAGAAGAGAAGACCGACTTCACGGTCGTACTGAAGGACATCGGTGCAAAAAAGATCCAGGTCATCAAAGCCGTCAGAGAAGTCACTTCTTTGGGATTAAAGGAAGCCAAGGATCTGGTAGATTCAGCGCCCAGTCCAATAAAAAAAGAGGCCACGAAAGAAGAGGCAGATTCCATCAAGGCGAAGTTGGAAGAGGCTGGGGCGACTGTCGAGCTACACTAGGAGTTGGGATGCTATCTGCCCACATGCGGTGGGAACCCACTCTACTACAGCGAGACAGCGTTAATGGTACTAATCGAGATTTTTTGCAGGAAACATTGTTATCGGAGCCCCAAACGTCAGATCCGATGTTCGGATCTGACGCGTGGGGCCATTTGTGTGTTGCTGAGGAAACTAAATGAGTGAGTCGCGTCCGGTTATTTCATTTGCCAAGCTGGAGTCGAGGATGCCCATGCCCAATCTCCTTGATATACAGACGCAGTCCTTTCAGGCGTTGCTTACTGCAACCCCGGAGAGCGACCACGCTGATATAGGACTGGCCAGGGTGTTCCAGGAAGTGTTTCCGATTACGGACGTCAACGGAAACTACCTTCTCGAGTATGTGGGTTTTTCGCTCGGCGATGCGAAGTATACCGTCGAAGAGTGCATCGAGCGCGACATGACGTACTCGGCTCCTCTGAAGGCTACGCTCCGCCTCATTATAAATGAAACCCTTGAGAGTGGAGAGCAACGTCCGAGCAATATCATCGAAAAAGAGGTCTACCTCGGCGAACTCCCGATTCTAACCCCGCTCGGTTCGTTTGTAATCAACGGTGCCGAACGCGTCGTGGTATCCCAGCTGCACCGCTCCCCCGGCGTCGTTTTTGAAGAATCGACCCATCCGAACGGTCAGATTCTTTTCAGCGCACGAATCATCCCGTTCCGCGGCTCATGGGTGGAATTCACGATGGATATCCACGACGTCGTCTATGTCCACATAGACAAGAAGAAGAAGTTCCCCGCGACCGCGCTGTTGCGGGCGTTTGGGTACGACACGAACCGCGATATCCTGGGATTATTCTACACCACCCGCGATTTGAACCTCACAAAGAACTACGATGAGCGCTCGCTTCGTCGGGATGTTCTCGGGATCCTGGTCGCGGAAACAATCGGCGATGCCGGAGATGAAGAGAGCGAGCCGTTGGTTTCTGTCGGCGACGAACTCACTTTGCAGGTCTACGAGTCGCTCAAGAGCGCCGGCATCAAGTCAGTTCAGGTTTTCGCACGTTATACAAGGATCGACCTGCGCGACGACGACCGGCCAACTGCGGTAAAAAGAGATTCTAAAGCTCAAGTGCTGGCGTTTGATGTGCCGGATCCGTCGACGGGCGAGTTGTTGGCTAAGGCCGGGAGGGAACTCACTCAAGCGACCAGGAACAAACTCATCAAGGCGGGAGCGAACCGGGTCGACGTGCTGCTCACGTCCGCGAGAGTCGAAACGCAGATCGTCAAGAACACGCTGATTAAGGATCCTACTACGAGCGAGGCAGAGGCGCTGAAGCAGATATACTCGCTGTTGCGGCCGGGCGAAGCACCTAATATCGAAACCGCCAGGGCCGCTCTGGAGCGGCTCTTCTTCAACCCTCAGAGGTACGACCTCGGCCGAGTCGGCAGATACAAGATAAACCAGCGGCTCAAGGTCAACGCACCGGTAGACCACACCGTGCTCACCGAGGAAGACTTCATTGCGATATTCCGTTACCTGATCGAGTTGTCCGAGGGACGTGGCTTCACCGACGACATCGATCACTTGGGTAACAGGCGCATCAGAACCGTTGGCGAACTGATCGCGAATCAGTTCTCGGTGGGCCTGTCACGCATGGCGCGGCTCATCAAGGAACGGATGAGCATCAACAACGACCCGGACAAGATCACGCTGGATGATCTCGTAAATGCGAGAACGGTAAGTGCGGTTATTCAGGCGTTCTTCGGTAGCTCGCAGTTGTCGCAGTTTATGGATCAGACGAACCCTCTGGCCGAGCTCACCCACAAGCGTCGTCTGTCGGCTCTGGGGCCCGGTGGTCTGACGCGCGAACGGGCGGGCTTCGAGGTCCGAGACGTCCACTACTCCCAGTACGGACGTATGTGCCCGGTCGAGACCCCTGAAGGCCCCAACATTGGACTGATCACGAGTCTTTCGACTTATGGGCGTGTTAATGACCTGGGGTTCATTGAGACTCCGTACCGTAAGGTGAAGAAGGGACGGGTTACCAATGAGATCGAATGGCTATCCCCTTCTGAAGAAGAAGAATTTGCAGTTGCACAGGCCAATGCTCCGCTGGATGCTGAGGGTCGTTTCGTAAACGAAACCGCGCTGTGCAGAAAACGTGATGACTACCCCATGCTTCGCCCGGACCGCATCGACTACATGGATGTGGCGCCGGAGCAGCTTGTCTCGATTGCGGCCGCGCTGATACCGTTTCTCGAGCATGACGATGCTAACCGCGCGCTCATGGGAAGTAACATGCAACGGCAGTCGGTGCCCTTGCTCTTTCCGCAGGCGCCGCTGGTAGGTACCGGTCTCGAGCAGAAGGTGGCTGTGGATTCGGGTGCCGTGGTTATCGCCAAGCGCGCAGGCAAGGTCAGCAAGGTTGCGGCAGATGAAATCGTTATTGATACCGATCTGCGCAACAAGAGTTCGCGGCAGAGCAAAGCTCGAGTTCCTCTCAGCAGACTGATGCAGCACGATCGCTACCGGCTGAAGAGGTTTTGGAGAACAAACCAGGACACGGCGACCAATCAGCGCCCGCTGGTCAAGTTGGGGGAGGAAGTAAAGGCCGGTCAGATCATTGCTGACGGCGCTGCGACTGATCACGGGGAACTTGCTCTCGGTGCCAATGTGGTCGTCGCGTTCATGCCGTGGTACGGCCATAACTTCGAGGACGCGATTGTGCTCTCCGAGAGAATGGTCAAAGAAGATGTCTACAGTTCGATCCACATTCAGGAACTCGAGCTGCATGTTCGGGACACGAAACGTGGCCAGGAAGAGATAACTAGGGAAATTCCCAATGTCTCCGAGGAGGCTCTGGTCGATCTCGATGAACGTGGAATCGTACGAATCGGTGCGCACGTCAAGTCGGGTGACATCTTGGTTGGGAAGATCACGCCGAAGGGCGAGACCGAACTTTCTCCGGAAGAGAAACTGCTGACGGCGATCTTTGGTGAAAAAGCAAAAGACGTAAAGGATTCTTCGCTCAAGGTGGCTCCGGGAACCGCGGGCGTCGTAATCGATGTCAAGATTTTTTCGAGAGTGGAAGATCAGGTTGTTGAGAAGGATCGCGGTGAGCGTATTGGAGAAGTTCGCGCGCTTGAAAACGAGGAGAAAGCTCGAGTCAGCGCTGTGCTGCTCGAAGAAATTCGTGAGCTACTACAGGGCCAAGATACTGCGGTGATGCTTAAACGCGGCACGGTTGAGCAGTATCTGCCCAAAGGAACCAAGCTTAGCAGCGAGAGGCTTGCTGAAGTCGACCTTACAGAGGTCGATCTCAAAACGCTTCGAGTTGGTTCGAAGGATGTTAACGAACAGATACAAGCGGCCTTTGATGTAGCGGACACCGAAAGAGCGCGACTCGAGGAGAAGGCTGAGGATCAGATCGACAAGATCCTCCAACCCGATGAACTTCCGCCCGGTGTAATTCAACTGGTCAAAGTCTACCTTGCGGAGAAGCGAAAAATCGCGGTCGGCGACAAGATGGCTGGACGGCACGGCAACAAGGGCATAATCGCCCGGATAGTTCCGGAAGAGGACATGCCTTTCCTTCCGAATGGCGACCCGGTGGACATAGTCTTGAATCCGCTTGGCGTGCCGAGTCGAATGAACGTAGGTCAGATACTAGAAACGCACCTCGGATGGGTCGCCAAGATTCTAGGGTTTGAGGCGAAGACCCCGGTCTTCCAGGGGGCGAACGAGACAGAAGTAGGCTTGCTTCTCCGCATCGCCGGGTTGAAGTGGTCCGCCGCGGCGCTAGGGCTGCAGGCCAGCGTGCCGGAGATGTCAGCAGCGGAAGTGCGAGATCTCGTCAACGACTTGGCCAATCTTCCGGATGAAGGTGCAGCGGCCAGGACTTTAGAGGCGGCTAACATCGAGTGGCTTTCGAAGCGTTCGCTATCGCAGCAGACGAGGGATTATTATAGGAGCTTACGTGCTTTTCTTACGGCGGCGGCGAAGGAACTAGCTAGGCGTTTTGCGAACGAGGCGGAGTTGCAGCAGGAGTTTCACGAAGTGCAACTCGAGTCCGACTCCGAAGACCTGTCGAGTTCCGACAAGGCTGAGCTAAAGGCTGGGCTCAGGGAGTCAAAGAAACTCAAAGAATTGAAACCCAGTGAAATGTTGATGCAACGGGGATTGCCCGCTCTGGCGTCTCTGTTGGTTTCCAAAGGAGACGCGAGCGTTGATCAGGCAGCTGACGAAATCTTGCGTCTGGCGAAGCTTGCGCCTGCGGGGAAGGTAAGACTTCGCGACGGGCGCACCGGAGAGGAGTTCGCGTTGGATGTTACCGTCGGTTCGCTGGTGATGATGAAGCTGTCTCATCTGGTAGACGACAAGATTCATGCGCGGTCGATTGGACCTTACAGCCTGGTCACGCAGCAGCCGCTTGCGGGTAAGGCGCAGTTCGGAGGACAGCGTTTCGGTGAGATGGAGGTGTGGGCCCTGGAGGCATACGGCGCCGCGCATGTCTTACAGGAGATGCTCACAGTCAAGTCAGATGATGTCAATGGTCGCAGCCGCGTTTACGAGGCAATCGTCAAAGGACAAAATCTTCCCGATCCGGGCATTCCGGAATCATTCAACGTGTTGGTCAAGGAGTTACAGGCTCTCGGGCTCAAAGTCACTCTTGGCACGACCGACGACAGCGAGGAGTAGGCAATAATGATCGATTTCCGTAGTTCTCGGGAGCCGAAGAGTTCCAGCTTCGATTTCATACAGATTCGCATCGCCAGCGCCGAGGAGATTCGTGGGCCAAAGGATACGAAAGAGCGAGAGCGTCTCGAACTTCAGGGCCAGAGAACGTGGTGGTCCTGGGGGGAAGTCGTTAAGCCGGAGACGATCAACTACCGTTCGTTTAAGCCTGAACGCGATGGATTGTTCTGCGAGCGCATCTTCGGTCCGGTGAAAGACTGGGAATGCCACTGCGGCAAGTACAAGAGGATTCGCTATCGCGGTGTAATCTGTGATCGATGCGGTGTCGAGGTAACGCTCTCGAAGGTGCGGCGTGAACGGATGGGCCATATAGAGCTTTCTGTCCCAGTCGCTCACATATGGTTCTTCAAGACTCTGCCGAGTCCGATGGGGAATCTGCTGGATCTTACACTCAAGGACCTCGAGCGCGTCATCTACTACACGAACTATGTAGTTATTGAGCCCGGCCAGCAGGAAGTAAAGCAAAACGAGCTCCTCGAAGAGGACCAATATCTGGAGTTGCGGGAGAAAGCCAAGACCGAGGGAGACTCGGACTTTTTTGCTGAGATCGGAGCGCCGGCTGTAAGGCACATGCTGAACAAACTGAACATCGACAAGCTTGCGATAGAGCTCCGTAGCTCCGTGATGGTCGAGACGAGCCAGCACCGCAAGAAGCAGACGCTGAAACGGCTCAAGATAATCGATGCGTTCCGCCTGTCTGGCGTTAACGGAGAAATAGCGAACGATCCGGCGTGGATGATTCTCGACGTCGTTCCGGTCATTCCCCCTGACCTGCGTCCGCTTGTCCCACTGGACGGAGGACGGTTCGCCACGAGTGACTTGAACGACCTCTACCGACGGGTCATCAATCGCAACAACAGACTGAAGAAACTGATTCTGCACCGAGCCCCAGAGGTCATTCTTCGCAACGAAAAGAGAATGCTCCAGGAATCGGTTGACGCCCTGTTCGACAACGGCAGGAGAACCAAGGCAATTAGAGGAAGGGGCAAACGTCCCCTGAAGTCTCTCTCCGATATGCTAAAGGGCAAACAGGGACGTTTCCGTCAGAATCTGCTCGGCAAGCGGGTCGATTATTCGGGCAGGTCGGTGATCGTGGTAGGCCCGGAGTTGCGGTTACACCAGTGTGGGTTGCCCAAGATGATGGCGGTTGAACTCTTTAAACCCTTCATAATCCATAAGCTGGTCGACCAGGGTATCGCGGAGACCGTTAAGAGGGCTAAGAAGATCGTCGAGCGTGAAGATCCTGAGGTGTACTCCATTCTAGAAGAGATCATTAAGGACCACCCAGTCCTTCTCAATCGAGCTCCGACACTGCATCGGCTGGGAATCCAGGCCTTCGAACCGGTGCTTGTCGAAGGCAAAGCGATACGGATACATCCTCTCGTCTGCGCGGCGTTCAACGCCGACTTTGATGGCGACCAGATGGCTGTCCACGTACCGCTGTCGTTCGAGGCGCAGCTTGAAGCACGGGTACTGATGTTGGCGAGCAACAACGTGCTCAAGCCGTCGGATGGCCGGCCGGTGGCTGAGCCGACGCAGGATATGGTGCTGGGCTGCTACTTCGTGACGAAAACTCCCTCTGATTTCGAAGCCTCGCTGGAAAATGCTCCCCATCTCGGTACCATCGCAGAAGTTGAGATGGCGGTCGTGACCGGCCGGCTTGGGCTGCAGTCACCCATTCACTTCTGGTTCGAGCCTCCGGAGGGCGTCACGGAGCAGGTTCCCCAGTGGATAGGAACGACGGTGGGGCGCGTATTCTTTAATAGTATTCTTCCCGACGGGTTGGTCGGCACGCTCGGATTCCAGAACGAGTTGATGCGGAAGAAGGTGCTGTCGTCGATCGTGTTCGAGTCCTATCGGCGGGCAGGCCTCTCCGCAACGGTGCAGTTCCTGGACCGGCTGAAGGAGTTTGGGTTCCGGTATGCAACGATAGGAGGTGTATCGATCGGTCTCGCGGATCTTGAGATACCGGCGGAAAAGGATGAGATCATCGATGCAGCGAATAAACGGGTGGATCGGTTCCAGCGGGCGTACGAGGCGGGTCAGATCACCTTTGGTGAGCGTTATAACAAAGTTATTGATGCTTGGACACACGCCAACAATGACATCGCCCAGGCGATGGTCGACGGTCTCTCACGGTCCAAGGACGGGTACAATCCGGTCTACATGATGTTCGATTCCGGGAGCCGGGGCAGCCGCGACCAGATCCGACAGCTTGCGGGAATGCGCGGCCTCATGGCGAAGCCGCAGAAGAAGCTGACCGGTGGCATAGGAGAGGTGATTGAGAGTCCGATCAAATCTAACTTCCGCGAGGGCCTCACGGTGCTCGAGTACTTCATATCGACGCACGGTGCGCGTAAGGGTCTCGCGGATACAGCGCTCAAGACCGCAGACGCGGGTTACCTGACGCGACGGTTAGTGGACGTAGCGCAGGACGTAACAATCACTGAAGAAGACTGCGGCACTATCCTCGGACTCGAGATTTCACCGCTCAAGGAAGGTGAGGATATCATCGAACCTCTGCGCGAGCGTATCGCAGGGATGGTAGTCGCGGACGACGTATATGACCCGCACGAACACGACGAACACGGCGATCCCAAGTTGATAGTTGCTTCCGGGCTGCTTATTGACGAAGAAACCGCTGTGAACATGGAGGACGCCGGCATCGAGATGGTGCGAATTCGTTCGGTGCTCACTTGCGAATCGCGCCGGGGAATTTGCCGCATGTGCTACGGGCGTAACCTGGCCACCATGAATATGGTTGACCTCGGAGAAGCTGTTGGTATCCTGGCGGCGCAGTCCATCGGCGAACCGGGAACGCAGCTCACGCTGCGTACCTTCCATATCGGTGGAACCGCCCAGCGCGAGGCGGAACACACACAGCGCAAGAGCAAGCTCTCAGGAACGATTCAGTACAGCGACCGTCTGAGGCATGTGGCGCTACCTGATGGTCAGGAGATCGTCACTGGGTACGAAGGCGAGATTGTCCTGCATGACTCTGATGGGCAGGTGCGATCGCGATTCCATGTTCCGCTGGGCGCGCTGCTGGCTGTCGCTGCCGGTCAGGAGATCAAGAAGGGTGACTTGCTGTTTGAGTGGGATCCCTACTCGCACCCGATCATTGCCGATGTAGGCGGGCACCTCCGGTTCAACGATATCGTCGAAGACGAAACGGTGAAGGAAGTTCTCG